>CAZGYL010000233.1:0-7751 GCA_964529985.1 uncultured Planctomycetia bacterium
TGCCCTCGGACTTGCTTCACTTCTTGACCGCTTCTTTGAACCTTTCAAGCGCTTGTCCGAGCTTGCCGCCTTAAGTCCCCAGGAATTGCTTAAGGCACTTGAGCAAGAGCTGTCTCGCAACGAGCCTATGCAGCGGGAGCTTACAGCGATAGCGCGGAATGCAGCGGAAGAGGCCCGCAGCCTGCTTCAGAACGCTGCCCGCAGGGAAGCTGAGGTACAAGAAAGGATACTGCGGGCAGAAAGCGGGAGGGCGAGGCGGGAAAGGTCGCTGAGCGAGAAGTTATCAAAAACAGCTAAAGCCGCCGAGGAGCTTGCAAGCGGTCCGCTTGAGCAGATAAAGAAGGCGTCGCCGGGAATTCCTGCTGCAACTGAGGCTCTGAAGCAGGCTGCCTTTTCATTGCGTCGCGCCGGGCAGGCTGCACTTGAAGCGCCCGCCTCAAGCCGGGAGCTTGCACAAGCTGCCCAGAAGGCGGAGCAGGCATTGGCCGAGGCGGGCCGCGCTTTCGAGCAACTTGCACGCACTTTTGAGCAGGCTTACCGGCGCGCGCAGCAAAAAGGCGGGAAAAGCCTTCCGGTGGGGTCCGAAGGAGAAGAAGCTGCGCGGGCCTTATCCGCCGCTGCAAAAGCAGCGCTGCGTGCAGGCTCACTTCGACAGCAAGCAGCCCGGATCGCTGCAGGTGCGCGGGGACTAAGCGGGGCGGCGAAGGAATACGCCTCCGTCCAGAATCAAGTAGCAGCTCAATTGGACCAAGCAGCGGGAATGCTTGAGCGTGCGGGCCGGCATGAGGCCAGGCAGGGAAGAAAAGCAGGGGCTGAGGCTCTGGGCCGCGTTGCTGAAGGTGTCAGGCAAGTGGCCTCAAATGAAGTGCCCGAAGCGCAAAGAGCGCAGCTGCAGGGCTCGCTTGCGGAAGCTGCCGGGGCTGTGGGTAGAGCCCGGCAGGCGATAGAGAACCAGGTCGAAAGCCTCAACGCGATTTTGGAAGGGCAGAGCGCGGCACAAAGCACAAGTGTTGCAGCGGCAGGACAGCCGGCAGGGGGAGAGCAAGGAAGAGCTGGAGGGAATCAAGGAGCTCAGCAAGGACCGGGCCGAGGTCAAGCTGGAGCTGGGGGCGAATCTGCTGCGGCACGTGGCGGGCAACAAACGCAGGCAGGAGCAAGCTCTTCCCCGGGAAGCGGTACTGCAGGCACCGGTGCTCCTTTTGCGCCGGAAGCAGGCAGACTTCTTGCCCACGCGCTTGACCAATTGGATCAAGCTCTTTTTGGTACACCCGGTGGTGGGAGCCAAAGCGGCGGGACCGGAAGCGCAGCTCGGAGTGCCGCTTCGCTTCTTGCGCAGGCGGCGCGGGCACAGGCTCAGTCGCTCGGCCGAGGCCGCGGCTCGGGGCCGGGTGCTCCATCAAGGGCTCCCGGACGGACGCCCGGGGGCGTGGGATTTGTAGGAACAAGTTACGGTGGAGCCGGAGCGCGGGCTCCTTCTACGGCCGCCGAAGCGGTGCCGCAGCTTAAGCGCAAAGCTGCGCGCAGCTTTGCTTGGGGAAAACTCCCGCCCAAGATCGCAAAAAATCTTCTTGAAAGCAAGCGGGCCAAAGTGCCGCCTGAGTACAGGCGTATGGTACAGGCTTACTTCAGGGCCGTTGCTGAAGAGGCTCGGAGGCAGGGTAAATGACGCGTTTTGATCGCGGATTGTTTGGATACCTAGCTGCATTTCTCGCCCTGGGGGTGATTTTGTATTCAGCTTGTCTTCTTGGTGCAGCTTCAAGCACTCAGGACAGCTCGTTCAATCCGTTTCGAAAGGATCAGGTTGATCGGGCTCTTGAGCGTGCGATCGATTTCCTTCTTAAGCTTCAGCAACCGGACGGTTCCATCTTCGACTCCCGTTCGGCCCGGCCGCCCCGAGTGGGCCGGAACAGTACGGCAATGACCAGCCTTGCCGTTTTGGCGATCGCCTCTGTGGGGCACCAAGCCGGCGACGATTCGCCGGAAGGAAGGGCTCTTCTCAAGGCGCTTAATTGCGTGCTTGATCCGCGGCGGATTCAGGAGCTTGACGGGTCGGTTTACTTCGGCGGCCGTGATGGGTCGCGCATGTACGGACACGGCATAACCACCCTCATGCTTGCAGAGCTTTTGGGGATGGGGGTTGACAGGGAGCAGGACCGCAGGATCAGGGAGCGCTTGGAGCCTGCGCTCAGGCTTATTCTCAGAGCCCAGGCTGTCAAGAAGCAGGATCGCTACAAGGGAGGCTGGCGGTACTATCCCACGAGTCCCGACGCGGATCTGTCGGTTACCGTTTGGCAGGTAATGGCGCTTCGCTCGGCTAAGAACGCAGGTATCCCGGTTCCGGCCGATGCGATCAAGGAGGCTGCGGATTACATTCGTCGGAGTTACGGTCACGCAAGAAGGGGATCTTCAGGCACAACGCCTTCACCCTTTGCGTATCAGCCCGGCGGGCGAGCGCAGTACTCAACCGCAGCCGCGGGTCTGCTTGCCCTTCAGGTCTGCGGGTACTATGACGATCCCACGGTCAAAGGGGCGGCCGAATGGCTTTTCAGGCAGCAGCCCAGGTGGGGTACAAGCTGGCTGTTTTACGGTACGTATTATTACGCGCAGGGAATGTATCAGCGGGGAGGTAAATACGCTCAGCGTGCAAGCCGTGTAGTGCGCGATCTTCTCTTGCCCCACCAGCAGCCGGACGGCTCGTGGCAAGCGCCCAGCGGCCAGGAGCGCACAGCCGGCAGAGTGTACGCAACAGCGCTCGCAGTACTCAGCCTTTCGGTCAAATATCATTACCTTCCGATCTACCAGCGCTGATGACACGGGCTGTCTAAAGCCGTGATAAATGCAGCCGATTCTGCCCCATATTTTCATTCTTCCCTCGCTGCCTCTTCCCCTCAGGCCCTTACAAGATGTGAATCAACCCAGTAAAAAACTCCCGCAGCCCGAAGGCATGCGAAAGACATCGACGATAGAAGTAATATGCCGAGCACGAGAAGATATCGATAGCTATCTGGAAACCCCCATGTGCCTTCTGACCTGCGGCACCCGCAAGTGTTTGCGGGTGCGGGTGTCTACAGGCCGAAGGGTGTTTGCGAATCACGCAAAGTCTTATAGGTGGTAAGGCGGAACCTTGCAGCAGGTGCGCCGGTTGGGTTAATATCAAATTTCAGCGTCCACGCGGCGCTTTCGCGGGCTGCGGGCTATATGACCGTGCGTGATTGCTAGACACCCCTTGGACGCTGGGTGCCTGCATTAGCGGGCGCATCCCCCCCTTCCCCCGAAAGGGGGGGACGGGAGGGGGGGATTTCAGGAGACAGCCGGAAGCCGAGCAGTCCGAGTTCACCTGAAGGCTTCCGACTCTTGTCTGAGAGGCGCCTGGTCAAAACCTAAAGTTCCACCGTACATCCCTCCCACTCTTCGGTCACGAACCTGACATGATTCTACGAATCATGCACGCTTATATAAGTTGCCGGCCGGAATCCTCTCACTCGCTTCGGCTTTCGATGCGAAGAAACTGCGGCCTGGCGCGCACGCAGTTCAGTTCGGCTATTTCAGCCAAAGCAGCCCGTACGAATTTCTCCTTTGTGCGGTGCAGAAGGATCACAAGCGGTACGTAACCTCTTTCAGGCGTCACGGCTCCTGCAACCGGTTCCTTCTGAACCACCGAAGCTATCGAAATGTTGTGTCGGGCCAGAATGGTCCCTATCTGTCCGATCACCCCGGGTACGTCGCGCGCTGTAAGCCGTATGTAATATCTGGTTTCGACTTCGGCCATTGGAAGCCGCGGTATTTGATCGCCTTGGGGCATAGGATTGCAGCGGACCGCACAGCGGTGTATCAAATCGCGTGCAATGTCCAGGCAATCCGAAACAACGCTGCTTGCAGTGGGATTCCTGCCGGCACCCTTACCGAAGAAAAGCGTGGGGCCGACCGCATCGCCGTGGACGACAACCGCGTTGTACTCGCGCGGTACCCCCGCAAGCATGTCGTCCTGAGGTACGAGCGTGGGATGCACGCGCACCTCAAGTGTCCCGTCGGCAAGCCTTCCTATTGCAAGGGGCTTTATCGCATATCCCAACTCGCGCGCGTACGTAATGTCCTCAAGGCCCACCGACGAAATCCCTTCTGTGGTTATATCTTCAAGCGGAATCCACATGCGAAACGCAAGGGATCCCAAAAGAGCGAGCTTATGCGCAGCGTCGTGACCCTCGATATCAAGTGTGGGATCGGCTTCGGCAAATCCCCTCTCCTGGGCCTGCTTGAGTGCCTCCTGAAAGGAAAGGGATTCGTAGGCCATGGCGTGAAGGATATAATTTGAAGTTCCGTTCAGAATACCGACCACCGAGGTTATGGTATTTGCACAGAGACCTTCCCTGACCGCATGCAGAATCGGAATACCCCCTGCGACCGCCGCTTCGAACCTGAGAAGCACCCCACGTTCCTCTGCAAGGGCGAAAAGCTCCCGCCCTCTTTCCGCCAAAAGCGCCTTGTTTGCAGTGACGACATGTTTGCCCGCCTCGAGGGCCGCTCTTATCACGTCGTACGCCGTGCCGGTTCCCCCGATCAGCTCGCATACGATGTGGATCTTGTCGCTGCGGACGATTTCCCTCCAGTCGGCGGTGCGCATGGACGGGGGAACGCCCAAGCCTTCGAAAGCTTCCTGCCGCACATCGGCTGCGCCTCCAAGCCGCAGATCCACGCCTTCAAGCTGCTTGAAGCGGGAGCGGGACCGGTTAAGCAGCTTTACAACGCCTCCACCAACGGTTCCGACTCCAATGACGCCGACTTGGATAACCTCCATGAAAAATGCACCTCCGCGAGATTTCCCGGGGCATTACCCGGAGGGGGCTTCCGAAGGAGGCCTGGCGTAAACGGCCTCTTCTATCTCGTATCGGTCGAAACAGAATCTTACGGCAAACCGTCCGCCCATGCGAGCCGCCAGGAACCGAAGCGCCTGGAGGCGGAAAGGCCGCCCGTAGCTGTATTTCCCGGAACCTGTAGGAACGAATTCGCCGCTGCGGACGACTTGCGGCGCGGAGCTTGAGCCAAGAGCGGTTATAAGCTCAGGCGGCCCTCTGAAAAGTCCCAAAACCACGTCGCGCACGCAGTGCGGGGGGACGCAGTTGATGAGGCGCCGGCACAGCTCGCTGTAATCCTTCTCCCAGCCCTCATAGAGCAATATAGGATCGAGACGGAACCCGATCGCATAGCCTTTTCCGGCGGCCTTGCGCGCAGCCTGCAGCCGAGCCTCAAGGGAAGCGGTTCTCGGCTCGGCTTCCCGTACGACCCGCTTGGGGGCTACTGAGAAAGCCACAGTTACGTTGGCGGGAGCAGGTTCCGGTAAGAGATCGACCGAAGTGAACTTCGAGCGGATCTCAAGGTGCGCGTGGGGAAAATCTGCAACCGTCCCGACCACCGCTCGAAGCATAGGGCCTGCCGCTCTGTAGGCAAGCGGGTCGAAAATGTGGCCCAGGTGCAGGTACCAGGGATCACCTTTTTCCAAAGTGCGTGCCAGATCGGCTGCCACACCCTCAACGTTGCCGTAAAGCGTAGGTACGGTCACAGGACAGCAAACACTAAGCACGCAGTAGCTGCAGCCCGCCGGACACCCGGCTCCGCAGGCGAGGTATCCTTCAGGCCGCCCCTGAACGCTGCGTTCGCTTTCTCTCACTTCCCTCAAGGCAGGGGGCGAGAAAACGGAAATGCGTAATATCCTGTAGGCCGGTAAACCCCGGTGAAGGGCCCGGGGATCGCTTCGGCCGATATGGACCTTCGCTCGAGGAAAGGTTTTTCGGACTTCAAGCGCAAGCCGGGTTTGCTCTGCTTCAGGATCAATCCAAAGTAAAGCAGGATTCACCTTTCACCCCGCAGCAATGCAAGCAAATCGGCAAGAGCTTTCCGTGCCTCTTCGCTTCCCAAGAAGCGCACAAGCTCCTCAAGCCGCCCCAGCGAGCGTATTTTGACTGTAAGCTCAACTGCGCCGCCTTCCAGGTTCGCTGGAAGGCGTATGCGCGCGTAAGGTGCGAAGGTATTTGCAAGCCGCCCGCACTCTTTTTCAAGCTGCGCGAGCTTTGGAAGCGCGCGCGAGCGAAGCGCAACCCGCAGCGCTTCGAGCCGGTATCTGGGAGGATCGGGGCCGTCAAGATATTTTTTGATGTGGGGAGAGGCAAGCACCTCTACAAGCTCCATGCTTTCCCGGCGGGCTATATCCTGAAGGCGGCTTAAAAGATCCCTTGCTTCGCCTACAGTCGGCCTGAGGGAGTAAAAAAGCTGTGCCAAAAGGGGCGCAGCCTCGCGCGGAACTTCGCAAAGCAGCAGGAGGTGGCCGTCCTTAAGGCCGGTGCGAATTTCTTTATCAAGTACTTCCTGCGGGAGCGAGGCCACCTTGAGGTATTTTCGGAGAAAGGATTTTTTCGGCGGAAGGTCCAAGGCCGGAAGGAAGACCTCGATCAATGTCTTCTGCTCGATCCCGCAGGTTTCCGAAAGGCGTTTGAGTGCAAAGGCTTTCTCAAGGAGTGTGAAAGAACGGTGGCCGAGGTTTTCCCAAAATCCTGCAATCAAGGCGGCCCGGGGATCGGGCGCACGACAGACAGGTACAACAGGCAAGCCCGCTTCCAACGCCGCTTCCAAGCGCCTGAATCCGCATACGGGCCGGCCTTGAGAGTCTGTTGCAATCGGCTTCAGAACGCCTGCCGTACGAACGGATCTGACAAATGAGGCGCCGGGCGGTGTAAAGCTGTAGCGGTACGGTGAAAGCTCGTGCTCAAGGGGCCCGAGAGTGTGGGGCGCAAGCAGTTCAATGTCGCGGGGGTTGTCTTGAGAGCTCGCAGAGGTAGTCACGGAGCCTCCTCCCCATTTCATCCCAGTGGTAGCGAGCGGCCACACGCCGTGCCACGGTGCGCAGGCGCCTCAGGAGCTCAGGTTGCGACCACACGGCGCGCATGGCCCGCGCGAGGTCGCCCACGCGGGGTTTGGCCATGAGACCTCCGGATTCGCGGTCATACTCATAGGGCTCGGCGGAAACCAGATCATATGCCACGTGGAGTGCTTCAGCCTTGGCGAAAACTTCTGCTGCACCTCCCCAGCCCGTTGTTATCACAGCACAGCCGCAGGAAGCAGCTTCCAGGGCAGCGAGCCCAAAACCCTCTCCATATGAAGGCTGCACAAACACGTGAGCGCTGCGGTAAAGCTCTGCAAGCTCCGCGTCTGTGAGCGCCCCGGTCCGGATCACAACCGAAGGAGCTCCGGGGCCCAGCAATCCCACGGTGCGCGCAACCGTGGTCGGGTCGGGGAGCTCCCAGCGGAAACGCCGCCTCCTGGCGGCAGGGTTGTAGGTGGTTTTCACAACGAGCCGAACCCCGTCGTTCGACGAAAACGCCGCACGGTAAGCCCGGAACAGCTCTTCCAGACCTTTGCGCTTGTGGGGCGCAGCCACACAAAGGAACGTAAAAGGTCTGGGAGGGTCCCCAGGCGGAGGCTTGAAGGTACGCATGTCCACCCCGAAAGGAAGCAGACGCA
Organism: uncultured Planctomycetia bacterium; assembly: GCA_964529985.1. GTDB lineage: Bacteria > Planctomycetota > UBA8108 > UBA8890 > UBA8898 > CAZGYL01. The sequence goes on from CAZGYL010000233.1 coordinate 7,513, forward strand.
CCATGTGAGAGGGCACACCTGCGTGCAGAGCGCCCTTGCGGCAGAATTCGCTCGGCAGGAGAAGCAGGTCAAGCTCTTTTTTTATAGGCTCGGCCCACGAAGCGGGCATGCGGTCGGCCTCGTACACGAGGATCCCGGCTCGGTGCGGCGCACGCAGGCGGCTGTAGAGGGCGGGGTGGGCGAAGGTAAGTTCAACGTCGGGCTCAAACTCCCCGCGGCGGACCTCCCTTATCCCCTGT
>CAZGYL010000234.1:0-7718 GCA_964529985.1 uncultured Planctomycetia bacterium
GAGAAGGGGGGGATGCGCCCGCTAATGCGGGCACCCAGCGTCGAAAGGGTGTCTATGAATTACGCACGGTCATAGGTGCCTTGCGCAACAGGCCGAATGTCCTTCGGGCTGCGTGAAAAGCGTACAGGGAAGCGGACCGGCTTGCCGCGCCGAGCCGAAACGTAAAGCCCGATTACAAGCTCAACGGCCTTGCGGGCTTCACGGCCGTCCACCGCGACTTTACGCCTTCGCTTAAGCGCGTGGAGGAAATCCCGAAACTGCGCCAAGTGAGGCTCATAAGAGATCGCCCGCGGATCCGCAGCTCCGGCCGCACCTTCGGCCTTCTTCACGTATGTGCCTTTTACCTTGCGGTCGAAAGCCGTTTCTTTCTGTACCTCCCACAGGGTGATCGAAAAATCCGTGTAGATCACCGATCCCTTCTTACCGTATATTTCGATCTCCCGGGGAAATCCGGGGTAAGCGGAAGTCGACCCTTCTATCAGCCCGAGCGCTCCGTTTTGAAACCGCAGAACAGCGATCGCGGTATCTTCCACTTCGATCCTTTCGTGTGTCCTGCATGCGGTCATCGCCTGGATTTCTTCCACCGGCCCCATGAGCCATTGGAGCAGATCAACCGTGTGAATACCCTGATTCATAATGGCTCCGCCCCCGTCCAACTCCCAAGTGCCGCGCCAGCCGCCGGAATCATAATACTCCTGAGACCGGTACCACTTGATCGTCGCGTTTGCAAAAGCGATCGGCCCGAAGTGTTCCTTTTCAACCGCCTTTTTCACCACTTGAATAGCTTCGTTGAACCTGCTGGGAAATATCCCCGCCAACATTACCCCGGCTTTCTCCGCCTCGCGTATGATGCGATCACAACGCGAAAGGGTTATCTCAAGGGGTTTTTCAACGAGCAGGTGCTTCTTGGCCCTGGCGGCTTTAACCGCAGGCTCCATGTGCGCTCCGGAGGGCGTGCAAATCGTTACAATGTCCAGACCGGGGTGCTTGAGAAATTCGTCAATGTCCGTATAAGGTTCGCAGCCTCTTGCCTCGGCCAATCGTTCGGCGTTCGCTTTCACAGTGTCGTGACACGCCACCAGTTCGGCACCCTCTAAGTGTTCGATCGCTTCGGCATGAAAGTCGGAGATCATACCGCAGCCTACGAGTCCGAATCCGTATGTACGTTTCTTCGCCATAAACCCTCCTGTCGCGTGGCGTTGCCGATCAGCTACAGCTTAATGCGCCGGGGTGGAAGCCGGCCGGCACCTCCGGCGCAAAAGCAAACTCGAACCGGGCTGATCATGATCGTGTGCGCCCGGCCGAATGTCAAGCGAAAGCTGCGGGGAATGAAACCGGGGGGGAAAGCTCCTGTTCGTGCGCCCGGCTGGGCCGTAAAATGCAGAGACAAACGGCCCGGGAGAAAGAATCCCCGCCGAGGGACAGTTCAGCCGTACTGTGGCCAAATGCGTTTACAGGGAATCGTGAATCAGATCGCCCTGCGGGGCGGAAGCCGCCGGCCGGTCTCGATCAATTTCATTGTCATTCTGCTTCTGGCGTACCGCCCCACAGGGGCGGTTTCGCCCATCGATCTGGCCGTCGAATCCGCGCGGCGCTACCTCAAGGAGGAACTTCGAAGGGGCAGGTTTCCGCATTCGGCTTATCCTATGGGGATCCGGTCCCTGTACCTTTATGCGCTTCTTGAAGCGGGGGAGGATCCCTCAGATCCTCTGATCGAGAAGACCTTGCGCTACGTGGCCTCTCTTCCACTTCGGGCGACGTATTCCGTTTCCCTGCATATTTTGGCGTTGCACAGGTGGGCGCTTGCGCGCGGTGAAGCGCCTCTTCTGCGTGCTGGCCAAAGCGCCTCAGATCTTTCGCTCTTGGGGCCTTACCGCCGCAGGATGGAGGAGCTTGTCTGGTGGTTGTTGAAAGCCAAGCGTTCCGAGGCCGCCTTGTGGACGTACGGCATGTACGCAGGAGAAGACCATGACAACTCGAATACCCAATTCGCGGTTACAGCGCTTGAGGCGGCGGCGCGCCAGGGCGTTTCGGTTCCTGCGGAACTCTTCGCTCAGATCGGTGCAACGTTTATTGCAAATGCAACCGAATCCGGGCCTTCTTCAGTTGTTCGGGTCAGTGTGGAATTCGGTGAACCCTTCGGCAGGGCAGTGCGCAAGAGCATATCGTTGAGAGTCGTTCCGGCCGGTTGGGGTTACCAGTCGGGGGGAGTCCCCACGTTCAGCATGACATGCGCCGGGCTTTCCAGCTTGGGCACGGCACGGTGGGGGATTGCAAGATTCAGGCGCCCGGATCGTTCCTTTTCCGCGCGGCTTGAGGAAGCATTAAGGCGTGCGGCTGCTTGGATCGCACTGCGGTGGGATGATCTGGCGCGCCTGCGGCCCGGCCCCGGCCAGGCGCAAAGGCGTTACTACTACACGCTCTACAGTCTGGAGAAGGCGGGAGATTCAGCCGGTATTCTTCGTTTCGGCTCCCACAGGTGGTATGAGGAGGAAGCTGCATTCCTGCTTCGCGATCAGGCGGAAGACGGGCATTGGGGCCGCAACGGCTGGGAAGGCGTTGCAACCTCGTTTTCAATACTTTTTTTAAGGCGGGCAAGCGCGAGATTCCGCCCTTTGAAGCAGTTGATATATGCCCGTTCGCCTGCGGCTGCAGCCGGAAGGGACGACTTTGTTTTTCTTGGTGAACTGAACGGCGGCGTAAGCCTCGGCGCTCTCCTGTGCCTGGCTTTTCTCAGGGGGGATCAGGAAGCTCTTGCGCTTGCACAGCGCGGTCTGGACGCCTTTGCGGAGGAGCACAGAGCCACGGCGGTTCCTACCCTGGTCGCCCTCGCACGTGGGGGATCAAACCCGGTACGGCGTTTCGCCTTAGTGAATCTCAGGGCCATTACAGGGGAAAATGAGCGCGATCTTGGTAGATACGAGAAATGGTACGCGCTCTGGACGGTCCTGCGAGGTTCGCCGGAACCAGTAGGTTTGGAGCGCCTGCTTTCGGTACTCAAGGAAGCCGGAGAGTCGGGCTTTGAGAGTCTGCAGGTTCTCTGTTTAAGGCGGATCGCCGGACTCCAGCAACCTGAGGCGATCGAGTCGATACTTCCTTTCCTTCAGAGCGAAGACCCCCGAGTGCGCGCGGCCTGCGCTGCTTGTTTGGCGAAGCTCAGCGGAGGGAGGTTCGGAAAAAGTCCGCCTAAGGATCCGACTGACGGAGCCGCGCTTCGCCGAAAAGTTGCTGCGTTTATAAGGAGCGGAGGCTTGGAGCGGATTATTGAAGCGCGGGTTGAGCAGGCGCTGGCCGAGACGCTGAAAAAACCTGCTCCCGCTTTGGATCTTAAGGCGATGGATCTGCTTAGACGTTACCGTTCGGAAGCTGTGCGGGTAATCCTGAGACATCTTCAGGGTGAGGCGATCGATCGCCGCTTTTTTGTTCTACTTGCGGAACTTACAGACCTTAATCTCGGTGTTGATCCGATCGGGTGGCGCAAGGCGCTGGGCGAAGCGGAGGACAGGAAGTGAATCCAACCGGAAAAGCCGGAGATCAGATCCCCACGATCGGATCGATCCTGCGCAAGTGCGAGGAGTACTTCAGGTCAAAGGGTTGCGAGACGCCGCGTTTGGACGCCGAACTGCTGCTTGCGCATGTCTTGGGCTGGCCGCGGATCCGCCTCTACGTGGAATGGGACAGGGAGCTGAGCGAGGAGGAGCTTTCAAAGCTGCGTGGTCTTGCCGGCAGAAGAGCGCGCGGAGAACCGGTTGCTTATTTGACGGGGGTTCGTGAGTTTTGGTCCATGCCGTTTGTGGTTGACCGACGGGTTCTCATCCCGCGGCCGGAGACGGAACATGTGGTTGAGGCTGTAATAGAAATTGTTGCTGAGAACGGTTTGGCCCAGCCTCGTATCGCCGACATCGGGACGGGCTGTGGAAACATAGCATGCGCTCTTGCAAAGTCATTACCTACAGCTAAAATCATTGCGACCGACATCTCCCGGGAGGCCTTGGAGGTCGCAGAGGAGAACGCGCGGAGGTTGGATTTATCGGAACGCATCGAATTCGTGCAAGGTGATCTTGTTGATCCCTTGCGCGGGAGAGGAGTATTCGATGTCATTGCGAGTAATCCTCCGTACGTTGCGGCCGGCCAATGGCAGACCCTTCCGGTAAGTGTCAGAGCCTTTGAGCCCCGAGTAGCGCTTTTTGATGACTCGCCCGACGGACTCGGGACCGTAAAAAGGCTTATCACTGAGAGCCTTGCGGTTCTGAAGCGGCCGGGTTACCTGGTGCTGGAACTGGGGGCGGGCCAGAGCGGTCGGGCGCTCCAACAGGCTCAGGAAGCGGGCTACGCCGGAGTGAAGGTGAAGAAAGATCTGGCCGGAGTTGAACGGGTGCTTGTAGCTGAGCTCCGATAGACCGGCCTGCGTGAAGAGAAAGGTGAAGAATGGCTCTTGAAAAGTTCCTCATTCACGGCGGTACCCCCCTCTACGGCGCTGTACGGGTCAACGGTTCGAAAAACGCTGCATTACCGATTCTCTGCGCTTCCTTGCTAAGCAGAGGGCGATCGATCATTCGAAACGTCCCCAGGCTCATGGATGTTGAGAGCACCTTAGCGCTTCTGGGGCGTTTGGGCGTAAGGCACACCTGGATCGAACGCAACACGCTTGAGCTTGAAGTGGTGGACGAAGAACCTTATGAGGCGCCGTACGACCTGGTCCGTAAGATGCGGGCCTCAATTTGTGTGCTCGGGCCTCTTGTTGCAAAGCGAGGCCGCGCGCGGGTGTCGCGCCCCGGAGGCTGCAATATCGGAATCCGGCCGATCAACCTTCACATTAAGGGACTCAGGGCGCTGGGGGCGGAGATCTGGAACGACCGGGGATACGTGGTGGCTGAGGCGGTGAGGCTGCGCGGAAGGCGTATCTACCTTGGAGGGCCGCACGGATCCACGGTGTCGGGTACCGCCAACGTGATGATGGCAGCCACGCTGGCCGAAGGGACCACTGTAATCGATCATGCAGCATGCGAGCCTGAAATCGAGGACCTGGCCGCGTACCTGAACGCATGCGGGGCCAGAATCCACGGCGCCGGTACTCCGCGGATCGTGGTCGAGGGAGTAAGCGAACTTTGCGGCGCTGAACACACTGTGATTCCCGATCGCATCGAGGCCGGGACATTCATGATCGCCGCCGCGTTGACTCGTGGTGACGTGAGGGTGGAGGGCGCGCGGGCCGATCACCTTTCCGCTGTGATCGATGTGCTCCAAGAGGCCGGGGTCAACATGGAGATCGAGCACGAAGCGATCCATGTTCTCGAAAGCGATGATTTCCTGCCTGTTGACGTGACCGCGCTTCCCTATCCGGGGTTCCCCACCGATTTGCAGAGCCAAATGACCACACTGCTAGCGCTTGCCCGCGGAATAAGTGTGGTAACCGAGAAGATTTATCCGGATCGCTTTATCCATGTGGCCGAACTCAACAGGCTGGGAGCCAGGATCAGGAAAGAGGGTAATCTTGTGGTGATTCGGGGCGTGGAAATGCTTTCAGGCGCGCCCGTTATGGCTTCGGATCTGCGGGCCAGCGCCTGCTTGGTGCTTGCAGGCCTCGTGGCTCAAGGAGTAACCGAGGTTCACAGGATTTACCACATTGACAGGGGCTACGAGCGGATCGAGGAGCGGCTTCGGGCGCTCGGAGCTGAGATTCACCGAGTGCCGGCGTCGGCTGACGTTTCGCTTTACGAAATGGCCCGCCATGCCGCGCCCGCGCTGAGGCAGCGTCTTATTGACGATCTTCTGAAGCGGTACAGGTCTTGAGCCAGGCCGAACGGCCTTCTCCCGGCGGCCGCGCGCGCGGCGTGTTTTGCGCCCGGAGCACCTGGACTCGTGGCGGACGGCCTCTGCGGTCGATAGAATGGGGTTCACTGTTTCACCACAGGATCCCGATTCTTGCCTGCGGCCGACAGGCCTCGGGCACAATCGGACTTCAGCGGCAGGTTCTGTTCACTCGGGTGCGAATAGATGTTCGAAGCCATAAGCAGACGTTTTGCCTCCATAGCCGGCCGCGTGTGGCGGCGCCGCAAGATCACCGAAGCGAATATCGAAGGCACGCTGCGGGAGATCCGTTCCGCGTTGTTGAGCGCCGATGTGGCGGTCAGCGTTGTGAACGATTTTCTGCGGCGGGTGAAGGAAGAGGCGCTCGGGCGTGCGGTTACCAAAGGTGTCACCTCCGGCCAGGAATTCGTTTACATAGTCTACGAAAAGCTGGTCGAACTCATGGGACCCGCCGAACCTGTGGTTGCCAAAGCCGACCGCCCGCCTACGGTCATCCTGATGGCGGGGCTGCAGGGAAGCGGTAAGACGACCACTTGCGGGAAATTGGCTAGATACCTGCGCGAGAAGGAAGGCCGGAAGGTGCTTCTTGTGGCCGCCGATACGCACCGGCCCGCCGCGATCGATCAATTGGTTGTGATCGGCGGGAAGCTGGAGGTTCCGGTCTACCGCGCGGACGGCAAACAACCGCCTGAGATCGCCGCCGAGGGAGTGTCGCACGCGCGCAGTGAAGGACTTGATACGGTGATCGTCGATACGGCGGGCCGCCTTCATATCGACGAAGCCATGATGGAAGAGGTCAAGACGATCGCCCGCCGTATCAAGCCGCATGAGATCTTTCTGGTCTGCGATGCAATGACGGGCCAGGATGCAGTGCGCAGCGCCAGAGCGTTCAACGAAAAGCTCGAGCTAACGGGTGTAATTCTTACCAAACTGGACGGCGACGCCAGGGGCGGGGCGGCCATAAGCGTGAAAGCCGTCACCGGTAAGCCTATCCGCTTCGTGGGAGTCGGGGAGCACCTTGACCGCCTGGAACCTTTCTGGCCCGACCGTATGGCTTCGCGGATCCTCGGCATGGGGGACGTTGTAAGCCTTGTTGAAAAAGCGCGCGAGCAGGTCACTGTAGAGGAACAGGAACGCCTCCTTGAAAGGATGCTCCAGGATAAATTCGACCTGAACGATTTCCTGCTCCAGCTGCAGAAAGTGGAACGGATGGGGCCCCTGAAAGAGCTGCTTGCAATGGTCCCGGGGTTGGGGCACCAGCTTGACAGCCTTCCGGCGAGCGAAGATGAGCTCAAAGCGGCCAAAGCCATTATCCAGTCCATGACACCGAGGGAACGAGCCAACCCGGAAATCCTGAACACAAGCAGGCGGGAGCGGATAGCCCGCGGAAGCGGCCGCGACTTGAGTGAGGTAAACGATCTGCTGGCACAGTTCAAGCAACTGCGCAAACTTGTGAGTGAGTTGAGCAGAGTGGGGGGGAAAGGGCCTTTCGGGAAACTGAAGTCAATGGCCGCGCTCAAAAAGATGATGCGTCCCGAGCGCATGACCGAATTAATGAAGCGAATGATGGCACCTGAGATGGCAAGGGCCGAAGCAAAGGCGGTGCGCAGGGAACTGAGCCGCGAAGAACTGAAGCGCAAGCGGAAATTGGAGCGGCAACGCCGTAAGAAAGCCCGTAGACGCAAGTAGCTGCGCGAATCTTCGCTTTTTGGGGATCTATGTCCGGCTCTGGCGCATTTCCTGTTCCGGCTGAGCCAAACCTATTCGTGCGCGGCCGACCGAAGTCCCTGCCGGCGCACAAGATTAGGGGGCGGGAAAGAAACGATCCCAAGCCCGTTCGGCAACAAGCTCCCGGGAAGCGGTTTGGTGTTTGTGCTTTGCAACGATGCAGGATTGTCTGTGGGAAA
>CAZGYL010000235.1:0-7654 GCA_964529985.1 uncultured Planctomycetia bacterium
AGAGCAACTGTGTACAGGGAAGCTCTATTCTTTTCTGAGAATCCATGAAACAGGGCTCCCTCTGCAAACCCTGCCTGTGCGGTTTTTCTCCTCAGGCTCGCCTCTCGCCCGAAACTCGAGGCGGGCCTGAGGCGCTCTTTCCACCAATCTGCCAAAGCCCAGGTCAACAACAAACGAGTTCCTCAAAGAATTTGAAAACGTCCCCCGCAAAGAACTTGAATCCCGACAAAACAGTCGCTTGTGGTAACTTTCTTGTCTCAACTTACCGCTTTTTCGTTCGAGCATCTTCCTGGCGTGTTACGATCGGTACGTAACCGACCTCCAGTCCCTTAGGCGGCGTCACGATCAGGGCCGGATCGAGTTCAACCAGGGTTCCCCTACTAGGCGGCGGCATGTAGTCCCTATCGATCGGCCAGTTGGCATGGATTTTTTCGACGAATGCCTGCAATTTTGCCCGTTTTTCTTCACTCCAGTGGTACTGCTGGAAAGACGGCTGATCGATAAAACGGTACCAGTAATAAGTAACTACCGATCCGTCGGCAAGAGTCACCTTGAACGGACCTCGCACCGGACCTGGCTCGGCCCATGCGCCGGAGTTCGGCGAGGTGTATGGCTCACCCCGTTTCGCCAGTTTGAACTCCTTGGTCACCAATCCCGTTTCTGGGGGCACCTCGGAGGCGGGTACGGCTACCCATTTGTGCCCGACCCGTTTGAAATACTGCGGGAAAACCCCTTTAGGGCTGATATCGTTGTTGTGCCATTGCAGCCCCCAAACATTTGATTCAAAAACCTTTGTGTCGAAAACGTTGTTGATACCGGTAATCGGCTTACCCGCCTGATCGAAACGGGGCGTGCGGGTTTTTAATCTCGGTCTCCAAGCGCCTTTTTCGTCGAACCGTCCGGAGCAGGGCGGACCACCGTCGCGCCATGACTTGAAGGCATCATAAAGAGCTGCGTTGGAATAATATGTCACGTCCTGAACCAGCAGAGTTCTACCCAGCTCGTCCACCGGGAATTGCAACTTCGGTATCTTCGAATAGACCACACCGTGTCGGTCTTTGGCTTCGAAACACGGGACGGTGTTTATCTCCATGGCCCCTCCGCCCATTATGCCCGGCCGGGCATCGAGCCCCCGCCCGTAAATGAAGGGGTAATTGAATAACTTACCGATCTTGCTCCAGGTCTCCGGGATATAGTAAGCGATCGGTCCTTTGAAGTTGGCCGCGCTAAGGAAACATGTCCAAGATTGATCGCCGGTGGGTGGATCCCCCGTGGTTGGTTCTGTAAACGGAAGTGCCATGTAGGTATACCCCAAAAACTTACCGTTGGGACTACCCTTGAAAGGCAATCCGTCCGGGGGAATAAGCAAGCGGTTGCTTAGTTGAGCGATGCCCAATCGGTCGTCCGGCAGGGCCTTGCTGCTGTAGAAGAAAGACCATCCGGGCGATCCGATCTCATAGTCGTAGCACTGGGGAGTGCCGTTCATACTGAATTTCGGAGGCCCGTACCGAAATCGGTTGCCGGCCCAATATCCCACACCTCCTTCCAAGGTCTGAAAGACGCTGGCCCATGTTGGTCCTCGCTCCGGCCAGTGGTCCCTGGCAAGTGTCCCGACCGGGGCCAGCGGAGTATCCTTATTATCAGAGTTGTCCGGAATGATCCAGGCACTGGGCAGGCCGATTTGAAAGTGAGCGATCGGTTTATCGATCAGCGTCCATACGGCGCAATAAAAGCCCATGCCCGCTCCGTAATTAGGGCGGCTGGGCGGTTTGGGTGTACTGTAGCTGATGTATCCGTGAAGACCTTGGTAGTGCACCTTGATGGCCTTCGCCCTCGAAGCCTTTTTGCGGACTCTGTTTTCCTTAGCTTCGGACTTCCACGGAAGAATCGTCAAGGCAATGATAGCAAGTAACTTGAAGGTTACGAACGAATGCTTCAACATTGTCTTCCTCCTGACGGAAAAGGCCGATAAGCTTCTCAGTTACCTTCAGATTCGTTGCTCACTTGTGCATCGGCCCAGTTGCCAAAGCTACCTTTTCCACTGAAGACGAGCATCAGGCACTGGACATCTTTCACTTCTATGTCGATTTTCCTCGGGGGTGATTCTCTTGTCATTTCCCCGCTGTCCCACAGCACTTTGTTGCCGAAGAAGTCTTCGTTGTAAACCCGGAATCGGCCCTTTGCATCTTCCTTGGCTGATTTATCAATCGCCACGATAGCCCGAAACCGGTCTGCGCGGCCGTTGACCTTGAACATCACGGCGCATTTGCTCTTACAGCCCAGCCCTTTCTTGAATGTCTTACCGGCAATCGTGATCGGATCGCCGGTGTAAGTGGTATCGTAGGCCGGAGCGTTCCCGGCCTTCCAGACGTAGTAAAGGTCACTGAGGTAAGTTCGCCCTTTACGAGTCACGGTGTATTTCTCAAGCGGAACCCTCGGGGGTGTAGGCAAAGGAGGGCCCGGTCTGCCCACCTTGATCAGCATGTGCTCATGCTGGCCGAGGTTATGGGCTGTGAAAGAATCTGCGAATTCTCCGAGGTCCTTGCGGGCCCAGAGATCTCGTACAGGTTGTGTACCCGAAAGGCCTATCTGGTCCCAACGGACTGTAATGTCGGCCTTTTTTGCGCCCTTATTCAGGAGCAACACGGCTGTCGTCCCATCCGCCAGAGGCTTGTTGTAAACCTCGTGGGGGCCGTCATCGAACACCTTGTAGCCCTGAATGCCACGTTCGTCCTGATTCACGGCGATAACTTCGGGCGCCGTTAAGATTTCGCGTACCTTGTCACTCATTGTGCGCAGGTCATTGCCCGCCATCAACGGAGCGGCAAGAATGCACCATAGGCTGAAATGAGCCCGGTCTGCGATCTCTTTGTGGGCTTCGTCCAAACCCTTGAGGTTGCCCACCTGAAGCATGTCGGGATCGTTCCAATGACCTGGTCCGGCAAATTGCCAAAGCCCATTAAATGCCGGATGAATGACCCGATCCCCGGCGGAAGTGTCCGCACAGGCGTAGACCGAACCCATCCAAGGGAAGATGTCGTTTGAAGTGCGCCAAAGTTGGGCGTATTTCTCACCGCCCCACGCCCAGGCGCCGTTTCCAAAATCCGAAATGCTCAACACCATTGGTCGGCCCGTGGCATTGATGCACCTACGAAAAAGGGCATAATCTTCCGAACTCAATCTCCCGTTCCTCTCGGCAAAACAACTGTCCATTTTGATGTAATCGACGCCCCACTCAGCAAAGGTTTCCATATCGAGGCGCTCGTAACCAAGGCTTCCCGGCAGCTTCTGGCAAGTCCATTTTCCCCGGTCTTCATAGAGCCCGAACTTCAGTCCCTTGCTGTGGATGTAATCAGCGAGGGCCTTCATTCCATGGGGAAACTTCTTTGGATCGGCCATGAGACGTCCATTGCTGTCCCGCCTATCCGCCATCCAGCCGTCATCGATAACCAAATATGTGTAGCCCGCGTCGCGCATACCCGAGGCCACCATCGCATCAGCGATTGCCTTGATCTTGGCTTCGTTGATGTCGGTTTTGAACGCATTCCAACTGTTCCAACCCATGGGAGGGGTCAAAGCCAAGCCCGCGGCTTTGTTCAAGGCTTTCGCAAGCGCGTAACCCACAAGCGAGTAGGTCATAGCTGAGCCGTTATAATGGCAGTACCAGTGCCCACCGAGGCGCAGATACTCCTCGTTGAGCTCCTTCGTCGGCAGCTGATTGTCCGGGGTGTCCTTGATGCCCTTCTTGCGTTTTTCGTTCCGGTACCTATCACTGATTTCTCGCAGTTGCTGGAGACGGGAGTCCCAGAAATCAGCCGTGGGGACGAAGGTTACGTTCGGCAGCGAAGGGTCGGCTGCGACTGCTCTCTGTGCCCGGCGGAACGCCACCATCGCGCGCGCTTCGTGGTCACCCGGGTTTTTTGCCCGCTTTTCTATCTCACGCCCGCCGATACCGAGCTCGCCGATCACTATCGGCATGTGGGGGGCATTAAGATCCTTACGCAGGTCGCGGAACATGGTCGCAAGGTTGTGTGGATAACGCTCGATGAGGGCCATGCCGATGCGCTTTCCGTCCGCTTGGAGATGCCATTCGCAGAAATCGTTCCAGCCCTGGAACCAGGCCATGCCAGCCAACTCGTAGCCCTGTCCGTGGTAGCCGGGAACGATCTTCGCTATGTTGGCCAGACACTCTTTGATCTGCGCCACCATCTTGCGGTAGTAAAGCCCGATCAGGCGGGACCTGCCTTCAGAACGCTGCTTCAGAAGCACCTTCGCCTCGTCACCGGTCGGCGCTCCGGCGCTTGGCGATCGGAAATCGCAGTACACATCCTTGCCGCCCCAGGCCGTCTTGATCAGAAGTACGTGCTCCCGGTAGACGTCACCCATGATGACTCCGAACATAAGCTCAGGCCCGATTTCGTTTTCCGAAGCCCCCCAGCCGATCGTGAGCGGTCCGAATGGTTTATTGCGCACTTTCCAGTATATGGTGACGTCCTTGCGGACCACCCAGGATCCGTCCGGATTCTTCAGCTTTCTGAGAAGGTAGCCGTATTTCGGATGTTCTCCGAGGTGATCGAGGCTTCGAAGCTGGCCATGGCCCTCCATGTTGGACTGTCCGGCCAGAATAAACACTTTGATCTTTCCTTCGGTCGCCTGAGCCGCAGAAACAGATCCTATAAACAACGCAATACCGACAACAATTCTTACCAACGAACAGCGGTTCACCGTTACCTCCTATTGCGTTTTGATAATGTACCTACTCGTTTCGAAGGCATTCGAACTCTTGGACATAGAGCTTAGTGCTGCCGGCCTGCCTACCGAGAGCGAAATTTGGGCCGGTCACGGATGCTTTGCGCTCCTGCCGAAGGGAACGGACCAGCGACACATTGGTGCACGGTCGTTCACTATATCGATCGCCGTACTGGTGCTGTTGTTTGATCCGACGCGTCATACCAAGAATACGGTATTCTCATTGGTGCCCGCTACCCACGCTTGTGCGTCGCCGGCCAAATTCGGCTGCCTGGGAAAGGGCCGGCATTGCTGCAATATATTTGCATGCCGGTACGCAATCCCGCAGGCAGGTGCCGACCGAACATAGTAAGTTTTCCGTCACAGCGCATAAAATGCAGTATAGCTGAGGCGGCAAATCATGTACAGATTGGGAACGTCATTCCACCATCTGGCCTAGGTGTGGTGCGGCCTCGGAAGGCCCACCCTCGGGCGTCTTCAGGCTGCGGGGACGCTATTGGATCCGCCACCCGGTTGTTACCCCAACTTTTCCGTTTTTCCGTCCCAGAAACAGCCAAAGCGATGCCTTTTCACTCTTGATGTACTCAAAGCTTTCCCCTAGCCTGCAGGTACAATATGAAGTGAGTTTCTTCATTTGCTTTTCAAGAGGAGTCTTGGAATGAAAACCGGCTGTGTCACGAGGAGTAGGCCGTTGGACAGGATCAGCAATTTTCTCCTCTCTTTTCTTTTGGCTTCAGCTTTCCTTTTGGATACCCAGAATGCTTTAGGCTCCCAGGTCTGGCCGTTTGCAAAGGCAGAGGCTTTTCCTTTGAAGGAGGTCAGACTTCGTTCTTCACCTTTTAAGAAGGCAATGGAGATTGATCGGCGGTACCTTCTTTCCCTTGATCCAAACAGACTTCTTTGGCCTTTTTACGAACGCGCGGGACTTCCAACCAAGGGAGATCGTTATGGAGGGTGGGAAAGGCTTGATTGTGTCGGTCATATTCTTGGTCATTATTTGAGCGCTTGTTCTCTTATGTATGCCGGTGGTGCAGATGGTGAGATTAAGAAGCGAATCGATTACATTGTTTCAGAGATAGCGCGCGTTCAAAAAAAGCACGGCAACGGCTACGCAGGCCCTGTAAGGACAGAGGTTTGGAAGGAGGTCTTCTCAGGTAAGTTTCGTGTAGGTGCTTGGGGGCTTGGAGGCGGGTATGTGCCCTGGTACGTTGTGCACAAAACCTTTTCAGGGCTTCTGGATGCATACGTAAATGCTGGAAACAAGCTGGCCCTGCGGGTTGCATGTGAGTTTGCTCAGTGGGCAAAGAGGGGGACCGACAAGCTTAACGATGCCCAGTTCCAAAGAATGCTTCGCTGCGAACATGGAGGCATGCTCGACGTGCTTGTGCGTTTGTACGCTCTTACAGGTAAAAAAGATTTTATGCGTTTGGCGAGGCGTTTCGATCATAAGGCTGTGTTCGATCCGCTGGCAGGACAGCGCGACATTCTAACCGGGAAACACGCTAACACTCTGATTCCCAAAATAATAGGTGCGTGCCTCTTCTATAAAAGAACAGGAGAGGAGAGACATTGGAAGATTGCTGAATTTTTCTGGCATCATGTGGTTCCTCTGAGATCTTTTGCTCCGGGTGGAGTGGATTTCCATGAACATTTCAGGGCTCCCAATGAGGAGGCAAAGTGGCTCGGGTGGGACAGCTGCGAGACCTGTGCAGTTTACAACATGCTTAAGCTTACAAAAGAGCTTTTCAGCTGTGATCCCAAGGCGGTTTATATGGACTATTATGAGCAAGCCCTTTACAACCACATTTTAGGTTCCCAGGATCCAAAGACAGGCGGCTTTACATACTTCTATTCTCTGAAACCGGGGCATTTTAAGGTTTACAGCACACCCTTTGATTCCATGTGGTGTTGCGTTGGTACCGGGATGGAAAATCATGCAAGGTACGCCGAAAGTATCTATTTCCACAACGGAGATACCCTGTGGGTCAACCTTTTTATTCCATCGGAGCTTCGATGGAGAGAAAGAAAGATCAAAGTCCTCCAGGAAAACTCTTTTCCTTTCAAGGACTCTACGACACTTACGTTTTTCATGGAGAAACCCAAGGACTTTACATTGAAAATAAGGCATCCGTATTGGTGCAAAGGCGAAATTGATATGAAGCTTAACGGCGAAAAAGTTCCTTGTCGATCTAAACCTCAGAGCTATTTAGCCATAAGGCGCCGTTGGAAAGATAAGGATAGGGTAGAAATCAAATTCTCTATGTCTGTCAGGCTGGAGAGAGCAAAGGATGATAAAAAAGTGGGCGTTCTTTTCTATGGCCCGCTTGTGCTTGCAGGGCAACTGGGTACCGAGGGGATGCCGGAAAAACTCAATGTAACGGAGAATAGGCAATACGCAGGGCTTCCTACGCCCCCTGTCCCTGTTCTGGTGTGCCCTCCTCGGGACACCTCGTCATGGGTTAAGCGAATGAGTTCGGATCAACTTGTCTTTCGCACCGAAGGTGTGGCAAAGCCAAAGGATGTTTCTTTACTGCCGATAGGTCTTCTTCACAGACAGAGGTACACTGTGTATTGGAGGATCTTGAGTAAGGAGGAATGGGAAAAAGAGGAAGAGAAGCGCATTGCAGAGGAGAAGAGAAGAAAGGACATTGAGGCTAGAACAATAGATTCCCTTATTCCTGAGCCGGATCAAGAGAAAGCTCATAACCTAAAGGGCGAAAGGACGTATTCAGGAGCTGCTTTCGGTAGAAGGTGGCGAGACGCCAGGGGAGGAGGCTGGTTTGCCTTTGATATGAAGATTTTGCCGGACGTGCCCATCGACCTGCTTGTAACATATTGGGGAAGTGACACAGGGGGGAGGATTTTTGACGTTCTGGTGGATGGGGTCAAGATCGCAACCCAAACA
>CAZGYL010000236.1:0-7645 GCA_964529985.1 uncultured Planctomycetia bacterium
AGTCTTGACCGCGAACGAGAAAAAGATTCTACGAATCATGCACACTTATATAGCCGAACGCATGGCGAAATGCAACCCCGTTTAGGGACAGGTGAGGCGGGCGGCGCTCTCCAGCTGGCTGTGGATTTTCCTGGCCACAAGCCCGGCCGCTCGGGCCGCTTCGGGGCTGAGCGTTTCCGAGAAAACCCCTGTCGCTGCAACCTCGATCCCGTAGATCTCCACCTCCGAGGGCATGGGAACCCCCAAACTTTCTGCAAGAGCGAACGCCGTGCCGCAGTGGATATCGTGCATGGAAACCAGGCGGGCGCTGCCTTTAACGTCCTGGAGGCTCAGGCGCCGGATACGCCCCGGCTTGGGTTCAGGAACCAAGAGAGCGTCAATGAGGATCGCGCGCTCAAAGCCGCTCAGAAGCTCAAGAAGGTCAAAACCGGCCCGCTGACTTGTCCGGACTTCCACCAGGGGAAGAGGCTTCTGCTTGAGGAGCTCTTCAAGGCGGGCGGCGGCCTCAAGCCCGACTGCATCGTCACCCAACAGCGGATTTCCGAGCCCGAGGACCACCGTCCTGCGCCATTTCGCCATGGCTCCTTTACCGCCCGGCGGAGCTCCCCACAAGTACCCCGGCCGCTTCCGGTGCCGCCTCCTCCGCCGCTTCCTTCACTGCTTGGAGGTAGGCTGCAAAGGGCCTGTAGAGCAGGTGAGCCCACTTGCCGAACGGCACCTCCACAATGAGCATCGGCACTGCAAGGGCCAGGTGCACCACGTAGGTGATATAGGTGGGCATAGGCAAATCGAAGAGGCGGAAGATGTGGACCAGGATTCCTGTAAGTGAGACCAAGAAAAGCAGAATGAGGAACATCCAATCGGTGTGATGAGATATTCGATACATGCTTTCCGACTTGCGCGCCCGCCCGATCATGGCGTCGACGGTGTACCAAAGCAGTATCGCCGTAGCGTAATATCCCAGCAGGCTCGTCCAATGGAACTCGGCGCCGTCCCGCTGGAACCAGGGAAGGAACGCTACGACAAGGATCAGCATTGTGGCGTAACCTGTCACGAGCAAGAAATGCTTAAACCAGCGCGTGCGGTCTTCACATTGCCGCCAGCGGGTTTGCGTAAGCGCATGGGAGACGAAGAGGAAGAATTTTTGAATGTAGAGAGTCAACGGAATCGGACGGCTTACCCCCGACATCACGAAGCGATGCATTCGGAGTGCGTTTGTCAGAAGGAAAAAACTGAGCAACCCGGCAAGGACCCAGTCGCCGTAATGAACCCACATGACGGGGGCGAAGGTGTTGAGTCTTACATGGTCGAGGGGCATCCGGGCGGAGGTGAAAGCACCGGAGAGGGCGAAAAGCGCAACGACCAGTCCGCCCACAAGAAGAAGAGCTGCAACTTCAGCGGCTTTGGACAAGTAAAGGAGTTTTGAAAGTCCGGTCCAGTCGTATTGAGCTGTAAGCCACCTGCGGGTCGCCATCATGAGTTCCCCCGGCTCGGCGTTGCGAGGGCAAGTCTCGCTGCATGTGCCGCAGTAGTAACAAAGCCACGGCTCAAGAGCGCCCTTAAGGTCGTCCCGCAGGCCGAGCTGGAGCTGGCGTATGGTCTTTCGCGGGAACAGCGTCTCGTCCTCGGAAAGAGGGCAGACAGCAGTGCAGTTTCCGCAGTTGAAACACTCGCTGAAACTCGGGTTGCCGAAAGCTTCAACTTCGCCCTCAAGCAGTGCGTTTACCCGTTTCGCCATTCCTTCCTCCCTGACCGGTTTTCAAAGCGCTCAGCGCGGCTCCTTGAGTTCTTTCGTCAGGCTCCCTTGACCAAGCGATACCGCACGTAGTCGCCGGCCGTACCGGCATCCTCCACTTCTCCGTATTTCCGCAGCGCCATAACATGCCACAGTACGACGGACGATTCTATGCCGGTTTCAGAAGCCAACTCAGGCACCGTCTTGGGGCCCTGCTTAAGGGCTTCCCGAAGCGCCCGCTTGATGCGGTTTTGTTGTTTCAGGCGCTCGCGCAGTTCTTGAGGAACGCCGCCGCGTCTTTCCCGGAGAATCTGAATCCCTCCCTTTTGTGCTTCCGACACAGCTCAGTCCTCCTTGCTCAAGCAGCCTGCTGCGATTTGTTTTTCTGCAAATACGCTGTGGCGGCCATAGCGGCTGCCCCGGCTTCGACGATGGAGTCCGGAATATCTTTCGGTCCGGCCGCCACTCCCGCCACGAAAACACCTTCGGCGTCTGTAACGGCCGGGGCGCAGAACGGATCGGGTACGGCCACAAAGCCGTCCGGTGCATCGCTTACCGGAATCGCCCGCCCCGGGTGCCACCCCGGTACCAGCCCGAGAGAGAGGACCACAAGATCGTGCCTCGGCTCGGCTATTCTCCCTCCCTCGTCGATAAGTTCCACACGCAGCACAAGATCGTGGTTTTCGACCTCCGTTATTTTTGCGACTTTCCCTTTGACGACTTTTACACCTTCAGCTTTTGCGCGCCGGTAAAACTGCTCGAATCCCTTTCCGAAAGCGCGGATATCCATGTGATAAATGGTCACGTCGATCGGGTGAACGAGATGCTTTAGAAGCACCGCCTGCTTCAAAGCGTACATGCAGCACACTCGAGAGCAGTAGGGGACTCCGAGAGACTGATCGCGGCTCCCTGCGCACTGAATGTAAGCGACCGAGCGAGGGATCTTGCCGTCGGACGGCCGCAGCACCATACCGTACGGGCCGTTGGAGGACTGGATCCTTTCCATGGCAAGGGGGTGAACGACGTTGGGATACTTTCCGCCCCCGTATTCCTTTTTTGCATCGAAAGGTGTGGTGAGAAGTCCTGTGGCCAAGATGATACAGCCGACATGTACGTTCAGGGTTTTCTCTTCGTCGGTGTAATCGATGCAACCCACCGGACACACCTGCGCGCACTTCCCGCAGAGACTGCAGTTTTCAAGGTCAAGCACGGCGACCTGTGGGATTGCGTTGGCATGCGGAATATATATGGCACGCCGCGCTCCAAGGCCGTAGTCGAACTCATGCGGCACTTCAACAGGGCAGTGGTACTCGCACTGGCTGCACCCGATACATTTTTCCTCATCTACAAAGCGGGGTTTTATACGCAGAGTGACATCGAAACCGCTTGCGTTACGTTCCGCTCGAGTAACCTCGGTGTACGTCTGAATCCTTATGTTTTCGTGGTGGGCGGTCTCAGCCATTCGGGGTGTACAAATGCAACTTGCGCAGTCAAGCGTGGGGAAAACCTTGTTCAGGCCGATCATCACCCCGCCCACCGAAGGCGCTTTCTCGACCAGCAGCACCTCAAAGCCGTGCTCGGCAAGATCCAAGGCCGCTTGCATTCCGGCAATACCGCCGCCGACGACAAGCGCGTCGTACCGCTCTTTGAGAGGTTCCATGGCTAAGCCTTTCCTTCCTCCTTGCGATTTCGCACCGGCGTCTTCACGGCCGGCGCTTCTCAGCAAGCACCTTGCCCTCTGGGTCCCGAACGCGAACGATCAGAGGCATCCGACCCGGCAGGCTGTGCGTCGCGCAGCCGTAGCACGGGTCGTACGCTCTAAAGGCCATTTCAATCCGGTTAAGCAGGCCTTCTGTTATCTCCACACCTTTACGAATAAGGCCCTTGGCGGCCCGCTTTATGGACATGTTTATCGGGGCGTTGTTGTTGGTCGTCCCCACAATCAGGTTCACCTTGCGTACTATTCCGTTCTCATCGGTTACGTAATGGTGGGTGAGGGTGCCGCGCGGAGCCTCGACCGTAGCGACCCCCTCGGAAGGCGTCTGGGTCGGAATCACGCGATAATTCTCTTGATCCATGATCGCCGGGTGGCGGATGAGCTCGAGTGCTCTTTCGGCTGCGTTCAAAAGCTCTATGATCCTCGCCCAGTGGGTTGCAAGTGTATGGTGCACGGGCGTTTTGCCCGAGCGGTCCTTGGTAAGCGTGTCGTAAAAACGCTCGTACTCTTCTTGAGCGAGCGGCGTATTCATGCCGTCCGAAGCATTGAGTCTCGAAAGCGGTGTGGCCTGGTAAACCCCGGAGTCCGGGCCGTCCACAAAACCCTTCCAGCCGACCTTTTTCAGGTAGGGGAACTTCAAATAGCTCCAGGGCTCGACACGTTCAGCTATGAATTGGGGATACTCGTGCGGCTTGTACTTGCACAGTTCCGTACCGTCCGGACCTACGACACGAACCGAGCCATCGTAGTAATTCACCTTGTTTTGATCGTCCACCAGGCCCATGTAGTATGTGCGCTGGGTGAAAGTTTCGTCCAGGATCATGTTCACGTAGTCGCTGTTCTTAAGCACTGTGTCGTTGAAGAGTTGAATCGTGAACTTGCCGAACTCAACCATGTCCCGGACGATTTCCTCGATCCGATCCCGTTCCTCGGGGCTTATGGGCTTGCTTACACCGCCTGGAATGGCGTTTACAGGACCGACCGGCTTTCCGCCGAGGATCCGCGCAACCTCGTGCCCTTCGGCCCGTGTTTTTATGACTTTACCGCCGATCTCAACTCCGACCTTCCCGATCACACCGAGAATGTTCCGCACGGCCGGATCCGCGTCCGGTCCCATAACGAAATCAGGAGCGCCCAGCGCGTAAAAGTGCGTTGTATGATCCGTGACGAAGAACACGTTGTACTGCATCTCGCGGATAAGCTTCGCCGTGAGGGGGATTTCAAGCCCGTAGACGGCATCGCATGCCTTGGCCGAAGCCATATGGTGCGCCTCAGGGCAGACACCGCATATGCGAGGGGTGATCCGGGGAAGCTCTTCAACGGGCCTTCCTTCACAGAATTTCTCGAATCCCCGCAACTCAGGGATTTGAAGGAAGCATTCCGCCACTTCGCCCTCTTCGTTAAGGAAAATGTCGATCTTCCCGTGACCTTCCAATCGTGTTATGGGATCAATCGTGATCCGCCGGGTACCGTTTCCAGCAGAGCTGTGCTCGCCTGCCATTTTTCACCCCTTACTGTTTCCTGTTACGGATTTCTCAAGCTGCTTAAGGACTCGACTCCGCTCGTACATGTGAGGCACCCTCAGCGCGCCCTTGCCCGGTTGCAGGTGCGCCGTTTCCGCGGACCTGCCTTGCTTTAAGGTGCCCGGAGGCCAAGCAGAAGCGGTAGAAGGTTCCCGTCGGGTCGCTCAACTGAGAGAGGAGCTCCTGTGCGCGTTTCTCGTCTTTTGCATCCAAGAGCGCTCCGAGAGCTCCGATCATGGCCGCACCCTGATCTTCAACACCTTCTGCAGGACCGTAGCAGCCGCGGCAGGGCAAGCCGGCGTTTACGCACAAAGCCCCACAGCCGCTCCGGGTGGCCGGCCCCATGCAGATGATCCCCTGCTCAAGGAGGCACCAATCAGGTTCGGGAACGACCTCATGCGGCCGCTTGAACCCTGATATCTTGACAAGGCGTTTTTCGCGGGTGCACTCATCGCATACCGATTTGTCGCCCGCACCGACGACCACACAGTTGTTCCTTTCCGGAACCGCTCCGCTTGCAAGTGCTTCTATGGCCTCCCAGACTCTTTCAGCCTGAGGCGGGCAACCGGGGATCACATAATCGACCGGCACTATATCCCGGAGGGTCAGTACTTGCTCGTAGAACTCAGGCAGCTCAAGCTCAACGCCGTTCCAACTGAACCTCACCTGCGGTCTTGAGTTCCGGGGGTTATCAATCGAAGGGTTGTCTTCATAGACCCTTTTTAGAATCCCTTCGCGGTCTTTCAGGTTGGCAAGCGCAGGGATCCCGCCTCCGTGCGCGCAGGAACCGTAAGCGATAAGTGTCTTGCTCTTTTTGCGCAGCAGGCGGGCGATCTGCTCTTGTTCGCTGTTTCGGATTGAACCGTTGAAAAAGCACCAGTCGATGTAACCGTCGGGGTACGAAGCCACATCGCGGTACTTGAAATCCGTCACACACGGCCAGAAGACGACATCCGCTATCTGGATAAGGTCAAGAATTTTGGGACCGATTTCAAGCAGCGAGATATCGCAACCGCCGCAGCTTGCGGCCCAGTACATGGCGATTTTCTTCTTTTCGTTGTTCCCGGAAGCAGCGTTGTTCATGATCCGTTCCCCCAGGGCGGCAGATCTTTCCCGTGGCCTACGCCTCGCTGCCGGAGGCGCTCTTTCCAGTTCAGAGGGCCGAGCTTGCTTATCCGCTCGGTCATGTCCTTCACCACAGCCGCGAACTTCTCGCCTTCCGCCGCGGAAACCCACTCCCAGCGGAAGCGCTCGGGCTCAAGACCCAAGTCCTGGAGAACCCGGGCCAGAAGCGGCATGCGGACCATGGTCTTGTGATTTCCTTCCATATAATGGCAGTCACCGATATGGCAACCGCATACGAGAACTCCGTCGGCTCCTTCCGCAAAC
Organism: uncultured Planctomycetia bacterium; assembly: GCA_964529985.1. GTDB lineage: Bacteria > Planctomycetota > UBA8108 > UBA8890 > UBA8898 > CAZGYL01. The sequence continues at coordinate 6,365 of CAZGYL010000236.1, forward strand.
GCCCGGGTGATCATCTCAGGGTCCACCCTTCCGGAGCACATTACCCGCACAATGTCCACGTTAGGCGGGTAGTGCATGCGGGCGGTGCCGGCCATATCGGCCCCGGCGTAAGAGCACCAATAGCACAGGAACCCGACGATCCTCGGTTCCCATGTTTCAGGCGATTTCCGTTGCGAAGTCCTCTCCTCGACAGCTGCTTCGGCCATTGCGTTCCTCCTACACTCTCACGGGCATACCGAGCTCGGAGAGGAGGGCTTGTACCTGAGCTTCTATCTGCCTGTCCGAGAACCCCATTTGATCGATTGCGTTGCTCGGGCAAGCCGCAACACAGGTTCCGCACCCGGCACACAAAGCTTCGTTGACTACCGCAACCTTGCGCTCCTCGTCCCGGCTGATCGCGTCGTACGGGCATACATAGAGACAAGTCTGGCAGCCCGTGCAGCGTTTCTCATCAACCCGCGCAACAAAAGGATCAAGCTCGATTGCGCCCTTCGTCATAAGGATCGAGGCCTTGGAAGCGGCGGCGCAGGCGGCGGCCGCAGCTTCCGTCATATCCATCGGCCCTTGGACGGTTCCTGCGAGAAAGACACCGGAAACAGCAAGTTCAACCGGCCGCAATTTAGGGTGGACCTCAAGCAGGAAGCGGTCCGGCCCGACCGCGCACCTGAAAAGATCGATCAGGCTTGAGATGTCGCGGGGCATTACACCGGTTCCAAGAACCACCAGATCGACCGGAACCTCAAGCTCCTCGCCGTCTGTAAGCCGGTCCTTGCAGCGTACCACCAGCGGAGCTTCGCCGGCCGGATCCTGTTCTACGACCGGAGGTTCGAACGGATCGAACCGAATGAAAACGGTTCCTTTTTTTGAAGCCTCGGTGTAGTAATCCTCATGGCCGCGGCCGTAGGTGCGGATGTCCTCGTGAAAGTCATAAATCCGTACTTCGGGGAAGCGCTCTTTGAGCTCGCAGGCGACACGCATCAACGCCGTACAACATATACGGCTGCAGTAGTCGTTTACCTTGCCGTCGCTTTGGGGCTCGTGGATTCCCTCGTATTGGCGGCTTCCGACGCAATGGATGAGAGCGATCCGCTTAACCGGCCTGCCGTTTACCTTCAACTCTCCCCGCGTAGGTCCGGTGGGATCTAGCATGCGGACCAATTGAGGTAAAGTTACGACCTCAGGGTGAACGGCGAAACCGTACTCGCCTTGCCTGACCCGGTAAGGATCAAACCCGGTGGCAAGGACAATGACACCGCAGGTCACTTCTTCTTCCTGTGGTTC
>CAZGYL010000237.1:0-7588 GCA_964529985.1 uncultured Planctomycetia bacterium
GACACCATTTGAATCGCCTGCAGAAAGAAAAATGCACCGCTTTTCCGTCACCGACTTCCGTCAATCACCGGATTTATTCGTAGGCTTGGTTTCGATTTCAATGTCATAAGGTTCAAAGGCGACAACAGGACGGTCTACAAGGATATCGTACCTGAATTTGCCCTGGAGAAGCGCTTCGAGAAACTCCCAACTGCGTTTCTCTTCAGCAGGCAGAGATTGATTGTCCCGCAGGTGGTGTCTTACCGCCTCCAGATCGCGGTGAGTGGCAAGGGCCAGGGGCTCCAAGTAGCTTAAATGCCAAAGACGAATACGCTTATCCTGCCCTCCGCTTACAAGAACCCGGCCGTCAAGTCCCACTGAAAGACTTTGAACCGGAGCTTGGTCACCGAGCTTCGAAAGTAAAGTCGCCGACGGCAGGCGCCACAGGCAAATGGTTCCGTCTGAACTGGCGCTTGCCAGAGTGGATCCGTCGGGAGCGATTACCAGAGAAACAACAGCCCCTGAGTGAGCTTCAAGCCGTGCGGTTCTCTCCAAACTCACTGCGTCCCAAAGCTGAACCACTCCGTCATGGCCTCCGCTTGCAACCAATGCGCCGTCCGGGCTTATGACAAGAGCGGAAACACCTCCCGGGTGAGTCTCGTACCGCGCAAGACGTCTGCCCTCGGGAATAGACCAAAACTGGAGGATTCCCCCTTTACAGCCTGTAGCCAAGAACCGCCCGTCGGCACTCACCTCGACCGCCAAGACTCCCAGTCGGTGGCCGTCCAGGGTCTTTATCCTTTGCGTGGAGCTTAAATCCCAAAGCCGCACGGCGCTGTCCTTGCTTCCTGTAACAAGCATATTGCTGTGCGGTACAAAGCGCAGACAAAGAACCCAGCTTTGGTCGGTGCCTTCGCGGCCGTGAGGCAAGACTCCGCGCAAAGTGCCGCTGGGCAGATTCCAAAGCCTTACGGTGCTGTCCTTCCCGCCGGTGGCAAGAAGCGCGCCGCCCGCCTCCACAGCCATGCAGCTTATCCAATCGCGGTGGCCCTTAAGCGAGCTGATATGGCGGCCTCCCGGAAGGCTCCAAAGCCGCACGATCCGATCCTTGCCCGCGGTTACAAGCAGGCGCTCGTCAGGAGTAATGCATGCAAGCGAAATAGACCATGTGGGAGCCTTAAGTGTTGCAAGCAATCGAAAAGGGTTGAATGCGAAAACGCGCGCGCTCTGCCGGACGCAGGCTGCAAGATACGTTCCATTGGGCGACGTGCTGAGATTTTCCACGCTGTCTGCGAAGGGACCTGCTTCGTGAAGAAGTTTTCCCGGGCATATCGCAACAGGTCCTGAAGGAGGGCACAGTGCGGCCAAACTGGAGAAAAGTTCGCGCTCGTGCTCTTCCGGCTTGAAGGCCGAGTCTCGAAGAACTCTGATCGCTTCGGCTGAAAGAGGAAGCGGGGCGATGAAACTGAAGCGCCAGAGTTCCTCCAGCCTGCCGTCCCTTTTCAAGGCCCCCAGGATCGCCTCCCACTGCTCTCGGCGCATGCTGCGTGCGTTCAAGCGGCGCCGCCCGCTTGCAGCCACCAGAGCGGCGGCTTCAGGGCGGCCGCTTCGGCGCGCCACCTCAAAGAGAGCTCTTCGCGCAGGTTCGGAGGCACGGGCGTACGCTTCGTTCAGAAGCGGCCGATTCGGCCGCCAGTCCAGTTCCTCAAACGCCTCCCATTGCTCGGTGAGGAAATAAAAGAGCGCCCGATCGGCTGCATCTTCGGGAGGCGTGTTTTTTTGCTTTGCAATCGCAAGAAGAGCAGGATCAGCCGTCTGAAGCGCATAGCGGTGGAATATCTCCGCCGAACGGGGATCGGCAAGGGAAAGCAAAGCGCTGCGCGCGCATGCAGCCACCTGGGGATCTTGATCACCCAGAGCACCTATGAGGTGCTCGACGGCAAGATCTCCCATGCGCTCTATGGCCTTTATGTCTCCGACCTTAGCGGCGGTCAGAACTCTCAGGCCGAGCGGGTATTCAGCTACGTAACGGGCACGAAGCAAAATCTCCTCAAGTAGGCTTTCGCGCGTTTCAGCCCACTTGGAGCAGAAAATGTTTATGCACGCGGTGGAGGAAAGTGAGGAGAGGGCCCGTGCCGCGATTTCCCGGATCGCGGTTTCCCGGGTCGAGCACAGAAGCTCGATCAGAACCCGAACGGCTTGAGTATTGCCTTCTGCTGCAGAGCGCGCGCAGTGCTGTGCGGCGCGCCTGCGCACCAGCCGGCCTATCAGGGGAAACCGAAAGGAGAGTCCCCGGTACTTGCGGCTCATTCCTGCCTGGCTTTTTCTCTTTTTGCTCCTTGCCGTGAGCCTCAAAAGGACATTGTCTCATTTTACTGCCTTATTTTACGGCCGCTTTTGTTCAGGCTGAAGCCGGGTGGCCCCAGGGGCCGTTCCTTCACGGAAGAACCTGCTTCAGTTAAGATCGAAGGCGGTATTTGAAAACTGCTGCGCTCTGAAGCGCTCAGAAGGCGGAGGACCGCGGAAATGTCCCATTTCTCGCGCCTGAAAACCAGAATGATGTCGCGGGAGTTGCTCCTCAAGGCGCTAAGCGACCTCGGGTACCGGTACGAATGCGGGACCTTGAGCATTCGCGGGTTCGGGGGCAACAGGACCGAGGTCGATATTCGGGTGCGCACCAAGCGGCCCGGCTACGACATCGGGTTCAGGCGCGTGGGAGACGCGTATGAGATCGTGGCCGACTGGTGGGGCATTTCCGAGACAACCGAGGAGAAATTCGCCTCCCAGGTCCTGAAGCGCTATGCCTATCATGCCGCCAGGGCGGCGCTTGAGCAGGATCAGAATTTCGAGGTGGCAAGTGAAACGGAAGAAGCCGACGGCACCATCAGGCTTGTGCTGAGGCGCATGCGGTGACCAGCCGGTGGGAGAACGTTCGCATGGAAATCGAAGAGGTGCGGGTGACGATCGGCCCTGATGGGCGGGTCACTGTTGAAGTAAGCGGAGTTAAAGGCAAGCGGTGCCTGGAGATCACCCGGCCGCTTGAGGAAGCGCTGGGCGGAGTGGTGGAGGTCCGCGAACTTACAAGTGAGGCGTACCAGTTCGGGGAGGTGGAATCACAGGAGCGCGATCGGCATGAGAAGCGGCACCGGGGATACTGAAGCGCGAGGGCTCTGCGGGAAAAACCGTCCAGGGGAAGGCCGCGCGCTTTCTCTCCGCGTACATGCAGTGCTTCCTGTAAGTTGCGCCAACGGGCCGGGCCGCAGGTACGTACTGTGGGTTCAGGGTTGTTCGAGGAGGTGCCCGGGTTGTTTCAACGCCGGGGCGCTGGCACCTGAGGGCGGGCGGGTCGTTGCGGTGGAAGATCTCCTTGCTGAGGTTTCAGAAGTGCAGCGGCTCGTAGAAGGTGTAACCGTTTCAGGAGGCGAACCACTTCAGCAGGCTGAAGCGGTGTATGCGTTTCTGCAAGGCGTGCGTGAAAGAACGAATCTCTCGACGCTCCTTTTTACAGGCCTGAGTTTTGAAGAGTTGCGGAATCACCCGTGGGGCAGGCGTTTGACTTCGTGCTTGGATCTGCTTGTAGCCGGCCCTTACGTTGCCCGTCTCCGGTGCATGTGCGACCTGCGGAGCTCTTCGAACCAAACGGTACACTTCCTAACTCCGAGGTACAGCCGGGAAGACCTCAACGGTCTTCCGCGCAGTGAGCTTGTAATCCGCCCGGACGGATCGATCATCGCAACGGGAATAGATCCCTTTGTGGTTTCCGGCAGCGGTTCCATGGGACTCCTTGAGGCGGTGCGGCCTTTGCAGGACTGATTCATGAATTTCAAAGAGCAACTGGACCTCTATCTGCGCGCCAGATTCACTTTGCTTGTGGTTGTTACACAGGAGGAGGAACGCGCGCTTGAGCTTCTCAGAGAACTCGCCTCGGAGACCGAAAGGCCCTGTTTGGCCTGGGATGTGGCCGACGGCTACACCTCCTTCTCGAGCGGTGTTTCAGCACCCACCGCCCGGGATCCTCTCACCGCGCTTGAGCAGGTCGAAAAGCTTCCCGACCGCGCGCTTGTTATCCTGAAGGACTTCCACGAGTGTTGGGGGAACGTACAAATCAAGCGAAAGCTCAAAACCCAGGCACAGCAGCTTAAGTTCACAAAGAAGACCATTGTCGTAATAACGCCGGCAGCTGCGATTCCGCTTGAGCTTCGCAACGAGGCGGTTCAGATAGAAATGCCGCCTCCGCAGGCGGCTGAGCTTGAAGCCGTTTTCAACAGGCTCACCAAGACACCCGGCGTGCAGGTGCGCCTTACTGCGCTCGGCCGCGAGAAGCTCATACAGGCTGCACTGGGCCTCACAACCGCTCAGGCGCAACGGGTTTTTGCCAAAGCTATTGTGCGCGACGGCGTGATCGATGATTCGGATATCGCACTTGTAACCGAAGAGAAGAAGCAGATCATTCGAGAGAGCGAAGCGCTTGAGTTCTATCCCGTCACAGAGACGATCGACGATGTGGGCGGCCTCGGCGCGCTGAAGGAATGGCTCCGCCTCAGGGAACGGGCCTTTACAAAGGAAGCCCGCGACTATGGGCTTCCGGCCCCCAAGGGCATAGCGCTTTTGGGAATCCCCGGCACCGGAAAGAGTCTTACCGCCAAGGTGGTGGGTGGGATGTGGCGCCTGCCGCTCCTGCGGCTCGACGTGGGCGCGCTTTTCGGAAGCTTGGTGGGGGAGGCGGAGGAGCGCACCCGCCGGGCGCTGCGCCTGGCTGAGACCGTTTCACCCTGCGTGCTTTGGATCGACGAAATGGAGAAGGCTCTTGCGCACGGATTGGGCGACAGCGGTACGAGTACCCGCGTTTTCGGCACGATCCTTACGTGGATGCAGGAAAAGACCGCGCCTTGCTTTGTTGTGGGGACCGCAAACGATATCGCAAGCCTTCCGCCTGAAGTGCTGCGCAAGGGGCGTTTCGATGAGATTTTTTTCTTGGATCTGCCCACGCGCAAAGAGCGGGAGGAAATCTTTGCGGTTCACTTGAGAAAGCGCAAGCGGCTTGTTAAGGATTTCGATATTGCACGCCTTGCAGCAGAGTCGGAGGGTTATGTGGGGGCGGAGATCGAACAAGCGATAATCGATGCCATGTACTTGGGGTTCAACGAGAACCGGGAATTTACGACCGAGGATATATCCGAGGCGCTGCGGAGGCAGGTGCCGCTTTCCAGGTCCCAGCGGGAAACGATCGAGGCTCTGCGGGGTTGGTTGCGCGAGGGCAGGGCTCAGTCCGCCTCTTTTGCCGAAAGCACTGAAGCAGCCCGCAGCTTCGTGCCCATTCAGCTTGATATCCGCGGAGGCCGGCAGGCAGGCGGCGGCGGGCGAACCGGCTGCGGCGATTGAGGGAACGCGCAATGGGCGGGGAAGGATCGATGGCCGCTCCGCAGGATCACGCGGGCAGACTTGCTGTGGATTTCGGCACTTCGAACACTTTGCTTGCAGTGTGGGATCCGGAACGCGGTGAGGGGGTGCCTTTTGAAATTGCACAATACAGCCGCAAGTACCGGCAGGGGGACGAAGAGGTACCGGTTGTCCCTTCTGTAATCAACTACGGCCCTGACGGAACGCGGTGGATAGGCAACCAGGTTCTTGAGCGCGGTCTTTACAATTCGCCGCATACATTCAGGTGGCTTAAGACCTATATAACGAGGCGCAATCCGGGAAAGAAGCGGATCGGCACGCGGAGCGTGTCGCATTTTGAGGCCGGGCGCGATTTCCTTTCTGCAATTCTTGTTTTCGCTTCTGAGGATGCAGGATTCACCGAAGAAGAGATTGCTCTCACCGTGCCTGTTGAGGCATTCGAAGGCTACGAGGATTGGCTTGCAGGCGTTGCAGAAGCTGCGGGAAAGTCGAGGTTCCGCCTGATCGATGAGGCTTCGGCCGCGGCCCTAGGGTACGGGGCTCATATTCAGCCCAATGATGTGTATCTTGTTTTTGACTTCGGGGGCGGGTCGCTTGATGTCGCCGTCGTGCTTGTTGAACGCGAGGAGGAGTTGCGGGGCTTCAGGCGCTGCCGCGTTTTGGGAAAGGCGGGTGCGGATCTTGGCGGCGCAACGGTTGACGGCTGGCTTTTTGAAGAGCTCCTGCGTCGTTCGGGTCGTAGCGACGCTGATGAGGCCGTGAGGCGCGCAAGCTGCAAGCTGCTTGCGGAATGCGAAAAGGCCAAGGAACGGCTTTCGCTTGAGCGCGAAGCGCACATTGAGGGCGCAGATCCTGTCACGGGGATTTCGCTCAGTGCGACTTTAACGCGGGAAGAATTCGAAGAGCTGCTTGAAGAACGGGAATTTTATACCGATATCGATAGAACCGTTCGGCGGGCGCTTGCAGACGCCCGCGAGAGGGGATACAGGGAGGAAGCTATAAAAGCCGTCCTCATGGTAGGAGGCTGCAGTCAGATTCCTTCAGTAAGGAGTCAGTTGCGCAGGATTTTCGGCGCCGACCGGGTCCTGGCCCACAGGCCGCTTGATGCTGTGGCCCGCGGAGCAGCGGCTTTTGCAGCAGGTGTGGATTTTTACGACTATATCCAGCATGATTACGCGCTGCGTTACGTTGACAGGACAAGCGGCGGCTACCGTTATTATCCGCTTGTAAAACGCGGAACCCCTTACCCGACCGCCGAGCCGGTGGCCCGGCTTACCATAAAAGCGGCTTTCGACGGCCAGCGGGAGTTGGGTCTTGTGGTCTTTGAGGTCAACGAGGACAGGCGGTGGGGGAAGGGGCGGCTTGTTGAGATCGAATTTGATCCTTCGGGTGCTGCGCGCGTAGCACGCTTGACCCCTGAGGAGAAGGATCACAGGCGGTACTTCCAGATAGGTTCTCCGACGTTCTTAAAAGCAGATCCGCCTGCGCAGCGCGGAGAGGGCCGCTTTGAGGTGCTCTTTACCATCGATGGAAACAAGCGGCTCTTGGTAAGCGCCAGAGACATGCGCACAGGTAAGTGGGTGTACCGGGATCTGCCCCTTGTCAAGCTGACTTAACGGACGCCGAGCGGCGGTTTGAGCGTGTCAGGAGGAAAAGTTCCGTCGACTCATGCGGTTCCATCGATTCAGGGAGTAAGTCATGACCGGCCTTTCGACCGACGTAATCGTACGAGACGCCGCCCTTTACTTCTTGCCCGTAAAGACTCGAGTGCCTTTGAAGTTCGGGCCCGAGACCCTGACCTCGGTTGTCTGTGCGCGTGCTTCGGTGCGCGTTGAAGGCCGGGACGGTAGGAGCGCCTTCGGCTGGGGCGAAACTCCCCTCAGCGTTCAATGGGTGTGGCCGTCTTCGGTTCCATATCAAGAACGCAACGAGGCGCTGCAGCGCTTTTGTGCGGAGGTGACCCGAGCTTGGAGAGACCAGCCGGTTTGGGGGCACCCGATCGAAATCGGCCATGCCTTTTTGAGTGAACGCTTGCCTGAGCTTCTGAGGCGGTTCAATGACAAGGAACGCAAGGGCCTCGAACCTATGCCTTATTTGGCGGGGCTTGTATGCACGTCGCTTCTTGATATCGCAACTCATGATGCCTACGGAGTGCTTCACGAGCTGGACATATACGAAACGTACAACAAGGAGTTTCTGAACCGTGATT
>CAZGYL010000238.1:0-7513 GCA_964529985.1 uncultured Planctomycetia bacterium
GGTAGCCCACACGGCGCTTGACTTCGAGCGGTTCTCTGACCGGATCGAATCCCAGAACACGCGTGGTTCCTTCCGTTGGCTCCGTAAGCCCCATGAACATCAGAATCGCTGTGGTCTTACCCGAACCGTTCGGGCCCAAAAAGCCGAAGATTTCACCCTCCCGGACCTCAAGGTTCAGGTGGTCAACGGCCACGGTGCCGTTGTAGACCTTCGTCAGATCCTTGGCTTCAAGTACCGTGTTCATGGATCACCTTCGCCCCAACAGCTTGAAGACCACCGCAAGGCCCACGATCACCAGAGCTATGATGGCTACAGCAATCCAGCCGTACACGCTGGGCGCTTTAACCGTGATCCTCAGCTCAACGTCATCAGTCGACCGCTCGCCGTCGGCTGTAATCTGAACGGAGTAGTCACCGATCAGGGCTTCTTCAGCAGGCTTTATCTTTACGTCGACCTGCTTGAATTGTCCGGGCTCAATGTCCTGGAGCTTCTCAGGTTCGAACTTGACCTCCCAGTTTTCAGGTTTAAACGACGAGAACGAAACTTCCCGCTGAGTCGCCGTGCCGTGGTTCGCAACCACCAATGTAACCGTAAGCTCTTTCCCGGGGTGCGCCGGGTAAGAGAGGACGTCGGTCAGCGTGGTGAGGCGAATGTTGTAGGTACCGGTCAAGACGGCGGTCAGAGTGGTTTCGGCTGAGCCCGGAGGGCCTTCCACCCGCACCTTTATGGGGTATTCGCCTGCCTTCGCGCGATAGGGGGGAGTCACCTGAACATCAACGCTCTTGCTCGAATTGCCGCTTATTTGCAGGGAGCTTATCTGTTTTTCTTCGTAGGAAGGCTTAAACGACACATCCCAGCCATCAGGCGCCTCCGCCTTGAAATTGAAAAGTGCATCCTCGTCGCTGTCGTTTCGGACATCGATCGTGAATTCGAATTTCTGATCGGATGGCCCCTTGAGCGTCGGGTAGGACGTCTCAATGACGACCGCCTTTTCCGGTTTCTCCTTCTTGAGCACCTTCACAACAAGTGTAGTCTCCTGGGTCAGAGCTCCGTCGGGGGTCTTGCCCCGGACCGTGAAGCGGTGCGTGCCTGCAGGCAGGGTTTTCGCCTTCTTGTCCTCGGGTTCGGCGCTGAAGGTCAGGGTCTTTTCTTCATCTTCGGCCACAAAGACTCCCGTAACTTCTTGGCCGTACCCCTTGATGGTTGCCTTCCAGCCCTTGGGCTTCTCTGTAATTTCAAGCAAAACCGTCTCGTCGTTCCTGCCTCTGTTTTTGACCGTCAGGTCGACGCTGACGCGGTCATCCGGTGCAAGCACAATTCCCGGGTACACGAAGGCCACTGTGATTTTCCGGTCAGGCTTTTGGGCGTTTCCCTTCTCGGCTGCACCGGCGCAGAGGAAAAGCAGGGGCAGGAGCCCCGAAACCGCCCGAATCGTCCGTTTGTGTACCATGATTCTCCGTGCCTCCGTTAAAGGGGTTCCTGCGGCGCGGAGGGAAAGTTCCGCACCGCGCTCCAAAAGACGGTCTTCAACAACCAACACCGAGACAAGACATTATACCTATCGCTAAGGAATCAGCCTACGTTTGTCAAGTGATCAAAGGCAGGCGGCGAGCCGGTTTCCGGAGCCCGGGGGACTCCCTCAGCGGCCCGCAGGCGCCCCGGCCGCCGCGCCGGCCCGCCCGAGCGGAGGGCTCTCGGGTCTTAAGACGCAAATCGTCCAGAACCCGAGGCTCGTCGTGCGAACGCCGAAGCCTTTATCCTGCAACAACTTCACCGCGCTTTTCATTGTGTCGCGCCCCCCCACCAAGACCCAGGTTCTCCGGCGCTCCTCCTTAAATCTCTTCAACGCTTCGTTGAGGCTCATATCGGCCCAATCCTCCTTACGCGGTGAGGAAATGCGCAGGAGCTTCCCGCCGTTGTAAAACTGAAGGCCGAAAAGTTTCGCTCTGTTGAGCGAGGCGAGGACAGCGTTTTTCCCGCCTGCTTCCAGGCACTTGTGGTAAAGCCGCCGCATGTCCTTTTTTGTCGGCAGGAGGGCCGCCGTCCCTTTGGCTCCTACAAGGAGCACACCTGTTGCAACAGCCAGCGTGCACGCACGCCTCAGCGCCTTCTCCCGCCACAGCCGCGCGGTTGCCTCAGCGCAAAGAAGCAGAATAGGAGCGGCAAGAGGAAGGACATAAAGGGGGAGGCGGCTTCGAACTATCGAGAAGACAAAGAGAGGAATTGCGATCCAGAGGACTAAAAGGCGCCTCCGATTTCCCGCCGGCGGTTCCGCCGTATCGTACGGAGGTAACTTTTCTTTCCGGAAACGCGTATAGCAAAGTATCGCGAACCAAGGAAGCAAGCCTGCGGTAAGCACGGGCAGATAGATCACGAAAGGTTTGTACCACCGGCGGTTGTGGAAAGAGGAGGAGTAGAACCGCGCTGCAAGCTCGTGGCCCAGGAAATACCCCAACAGGTCGGAGTGTTCGGCTATCACAAACACATACCATGAGAGACCTGCAAGCAGAAAAAGCACAATGCCGGAGGGCCCTATCAACCTGACGGGAGGTTTACTCCACAGGTGCCAAACAACCAGAGCCGCGAAAACGAGAAAGCAGGTGGGACCTTTGGTGAAAAACGCAAGACCGAGAGCGAGCCACATGCATGCAATCCAAAACGAAGATCTCCGCCCTTGGTTCTTAAAGGCCGCCCTGACATAAAAGTACACGACCGCGATCTCGAAAAATGCAAGAAACGTATCGGTCGATGCAATATTTGCAGCCACCACCGGGTAGGGCGCAGTTGCGTATGCTATGCCGGCCAGAACGCCGACGGTCCGGTCCCACAGCGCGGAGCCGATTCCGGCAACAAGAAGGCACGTTGCAACGAAAGCTACGGCTTCGAAAAGCCGTACTCCCCATTCGTTCGTGCCCAGTAGGGCCATGCCGGCCGCCATGCCCCAGTAGGCAAGGGGCGGTTTAGCCCAGTGAGGCCTCCCGTTGAGTGTGGGTTCAAGGAAGTTTCCGCTCTTGAGCATCTCAAGAGCCACCTCCGCGTAGCGCCCCTCTGTTGTCTCGTACAAGGCACGGCTTCCCTGGAACGCGAAGGCGACCGTGAGACTGAGTACGAAAAGAAGGATTTTGTAACGCCTGAGGTCTGCGGATTTCTGCTCTGACATTCTCCAGGTTGTCCTACGCTCTCCGTAAACGCCTACGGACCCGGCAACTATAGGATATGGCACCCGTTGCGACAACACCTGGAGCTTCGCGCTTGCGGCGCCGGGTCCGGCAGGTATTTGAAGGTTTATTTCTTGGAGCTTCGCTTATAGCCGGGATACAGGGGAGCGCCGCCGAAGTAAGGGTATTTGTCGAATCGGTCGCCGCGGCCGAAGGCCCGCGGGTCGCCGGTTGCCTTGAGAAAAGCGGTCAGGCGGGCGGCGAGATTTTCCCGTACATGCGCGTAGTCAGGATCGGACGCTACGTTTATGAGTTGATCGGGATCTTTCGCAAGATCGTAGAGTTCCTCTGCAGGGCGTTTCCCGAACGCAAGTTCATAAAGCATGCGGTGGTGTTTGTCTTTGTTGCGGTTCTCTATCATGTAGAACTTCGTAGGGCCGTTGTCGCAATCGGCGTACCACGCTCCCGGAATCACGGCCTTGGTGTAATTCGGAGTGCCGGCGGGCCACCTGTCCGGCCTGTAGTTTCGAATGTACAGATAGCGTTTGGTTCTGATCGCTCTGCAAGGATAGCCGCCCTTATCCGGCTTTTCCTGCGCCGGCACATGCCTTTCCCGGCCGAAGACCACAAAAGAGCGCTTCGGATCCACCCAGCCTTCGCGCCCACTTAGAAGAAGAGGCAGAAGGCTCCCGGCCGTCATGTCTGCCGGCACCTTCAGGCCTGCAAGCTGGAGAAACGTGGGAGCCAGGTCGGGAAGGCAGACGAAGTCGTTGATAATGCGTCCGGCCTTAATGCGCCCGGGCCACATTATTGCAAGCGGCACTCGTACACCTGTATCGTAGAGATTCGCCTTGCAGCGGGGGAAAGGCATATTGTGGTCCCCGGTTACGACCACCACCGTATTCTCGAGCTCGCCGGCCTCCCGGAGCGCCTTCAGAGCTGAGCCCACAAGCCTGTCGAACCTTTGCACTTCGAAGTAATAGTCCGCTACGTCGCTTCGCACCGTAGGGTGGTCGGGGAAACAGGCAAAAAGCTTGATCCGTTCGAGCTTCATCCCGCTCTTCACCCCGGATCCCGGAACGTACGGCCTGTGGGGATCACCGCTTCCGAGCCAGAAACAGAAAGGTTTGCCCTTCGGTCTTTTCTTGAGGAATTCCTGGAAACTGCGGTAGCGGGCACCGCAGAGCCGCCTGCCCGGGGTCTCGGTGCGGCCCGGCCCCCAACCTTTTCCGGTGACGCCCACAGTGTACCCGGCCTTTGCCAGAATCTCGGGATAGGTGGTGAACTTGTCGGGGAAAACACTCCAGAGGTTGGCCGCAGATTCGAGCCTCCAGAACCATTGCCCCGTGAGAATGGACCCGCGGCAAGGCGTGCAGGAAGGGGCCGAAACAAAAGCGTTTGAGAAAAGGACCCCTTCGCGTGCGACACGGTCGAAGGCGGGTGTTTTTACGACAGGATCGCCGTAGCAACCCGCGTGAGGCCAACCCCAAGCGTCTGCGATTGCAAAGAGGATATTGGGGCGCTTGGGGGCCCCGGCGGTCTCCGCACCGCAAACTCCTGAACCAAGAAAGAACGATAGGATCAGAAGGACAGCGAAACCAAAGCAACTCAGCATGTTTGTCACCTCGATAAGCTAAGGCAAACGGCGTATACTCGAAGTCGGTACCAAACCATTGTCCGCGGCGGCCGGCTGCGGCGTCAACCGTTCTTTTGCGAGGCAGGCGCTTATGAAAGTTGAAACTTTTATACTGCCTGGGGTAGAGCGGATAGTCCGCCTTGTCGACAAGTCGCTCGATTCTTCGCTTCTTGCCTGTCTCCACGATACCACGCTTGGGCCTGCTGTGGGCTGTTTGAGCCTGAGACATACAGCCGACATGCGGTCGGTTTTGGACCAAGCATGCGCGCTGGGCCGGGCCATGACTTGGAAGGCCGCTGCAGCCGACTTGCCCGTGGGCGGCGGACACATGGCGATAGTATGCGGTTCTGCTCCTGCCGACCGCGCGAAGTTACTTGAGCTTGCAGTTCATGCTGTTGAGCTTTTAGGCGGGTGCCTCTATGCTGCGGAAGGTCCTGGAGTTGAGCCGGAAGATTTGGTTTACCTCAAACAATACACCCCTTGGGTTGTGGGCCTTCCGGAGGATAAAGGAGGCTGCGGCGATCCTTCTCAGCATACCGCGCAGGGCGTGCTTGAGGCGATTAAAGCGGCTCTTGGATTCGTATTCGAGTCTGAGGATCCGTCGGGCCGTTCGTTTGTCGTTCAGGGGCTCGGCAGGGTCGGCAGGCGCATCGTTGAATTGCTCTGTGAAGGCGGCGCGCGGGTTTATGCGGCGGATATCGACGGCGGGAAGGTGCAACTTGTGTCCTCACGCCTGCCTGTAGAGGTTGTTCCGCCTGAAGATGTTTATCAAGTTGAATCCGATGTGTTCGTGCCTTGCGCGGTACCTCATGTATTGAACGAAAGAACGATACCGCTCCTGCGTTGCAAAATAGTCGCCGGAGCTGCAAACGAGCAGCTTGCAAGCCGCCTGGATGCTCAAAGGCTTGCCGAACGCGGCATAGTGTACGTGCCCGATTTTGTGGCGAACGGCGGGGGCTTGATAAGTCTTGCCTGCGAGATTTCAGGAGGACCGTGTACGCTTGAGGCGATCTCAGAAAAAATAAGGCAGATAGGCGAAAGGGTGCGCATGCTCCTTGAGACCGTACGCCGTGAGGGAATCACTCCCTACGAGGCTGCAAGGAGGTTCGTCCGGGAGAGGATAGGCACGGTCAAGCGGGCTCTAAGCAGATTGAATGGATAGGAGACCTGAGGTATGTACCGCCCTGTGATCAGAAGAAGACTTGCGCTGTTTTTCGTCAGAGCGATCGCGTTTTGCTCGCTGTTTCTTGTCGGCCTGGGAAAGACGGCGCCTGTTGAGCCGCTTTTTGCAGTTGTTGACCTTGCTGTGGGCGAGAAGCAGGCGATTGAGCTTCCCGGCGGTCTGAAGGTGCAGGTACGGTTGCTTGGAGTTGAGGAAAAGCGCGACACTTTGCGCGGCGCGGTCCGCTCGGCTTGGGTGACCGTTGAGATCAATGGGCTGAGAGTGAAACTCCCCTCTGCAATGTACACCCTGCCGCGCACTGTCGGAGACGTCCAGGTGGACTGCCCGATCACACGCGGGCTTGTGAGCAACTCCTCCAAACGGAACGTCTGGGCCCTTGAGAAAGACGCGCGGCTCCGGCTTTGGCCCGCAGGCTCTCCTTGGATCAGACCGGGAACGTTCCGCTGTCCGGTGAAACAGCGCTGGTTTGCCTCGGATACTCAAATGGCGAATGAGCCGTGCTTTGTCGATGCAGGGGATACGCCGGGACAGAAAGAGGTTTATTACCATTACGGCCTTGATTTCGGAGGAGCGGAAGGATTGGTGGAAGTCGTTGCAGCTACAGGCGGAACAGTTGTTTCGCGCGCAGGGAAACTCCTTCCCGGCGAGTATCCTCCGCAGGTGAAACCGCGCGGCGACGTGGTGTATATAAAGGACGAGAGGGGCTGGTTCTACCGCTACAGCCACCTGAAGGAGATCGATTCGCGCCTTAAGCTCGGTGGCTCCGTTCAGATCGGACAGAGGATCGGTTTGCTTGGAAAGGAGGGAGCAAGCGGCGGCTGGTCCCATCTTCATTTTGACGTAACAATGCCGCAACCCTCAGGCAAATGGGGGATAACAGATGCCTACGCCTTTGCGTTTCAAGCCTACTGCGAGCAGTATCGCCCGCAGCTTATAGCTGTTGCGAGGCCTCACCACGTAGCGTGGGCAGGGGAAGAAGTAACACTTGACGCTCGCAGGAGTTGGCACGCCCGCGGCAAAGACCGTATTCGAGCCTACACTTGGATTTTAAGCGACGGCAGGCGTGTTCAGGGTCCCACCGTAACGTGCCGGTATCGAAAGCCGGGCCACTACAGCGAAGTACTCAAGGTGGTGGACGATTCAGGTGCATGCTCTTACGACGTTGTTGTTGTGGAGGTCTTCGACAGGAAGGAACCTCTGCCCAGACCACCAACTATTCATGCGGTCTTTTTCCCGACCATGGGGATCCGCACAGGCGATCGGTTGACGTTCAAGGTCCGCACTTTCGCGGTGCGCCCCGACGAAGGGTGGGAGACTTGGGATTTCGGAGACGGGAGTCCCGCGGTTCGCACCCGCTCTGACGGCAACGCTGATCCCCATGCACCGGACGGCTACGCTGTGACACACCACAGGTACAAGAAGCCCGGCGATTACTTGGTCAAGGTGAGTCGGACGGATGACCGCGGCCGGACCGCCACGGCACGACTTTGGGTACGGGTCCGGTGAGCTTCAACCGGCTTTTCGCGCCGGTTTCTT
>CAZGYL010000239.1:0-7506 GCA_964529985.1 uncultured Planctomycetia bacterium
CGAGCCGCCGCGCGCGCCGATCTGCTTACCTCCGCAAACGAGAATCCGCGGCCGCGCCAGAGCTCAAGCGCTGTCTTCTCCTTGCTTTCCCAAGAAGCGACAAGAGCATGAAAGTGAGGGAAATCAGGCTCGGATCGAACCAAAACGTGCTGCTTCATGCACAAAGTCCCGCCCGCAGAAACAAGACCGATTTTCAACGCCATTGAATCACGCAAGCAGCCTACGGGCAATAAGGCCCGCGGGGACCGCACCCGCAGACAGAAGCCTCTTTACACCGAAGCATTCCTGAGTACACTTCTTGCCGGAGGAGGTAACTCATGGGAGTTTCAACGTGTCGGAAGGTCGGGTGGATAGACGGCGCTGAGCACCGTTTCGGGCTGAAGGCGGGAAGGAGAGTGAAACATGATCGGGGTCTACAAGCAGCTTTCCATCTTTCTTGCAAACGTTCCCGGGACACTTGCTTCGGTCCTCAAGGTACTGGGTGAACAGCAAATCAATATCCTGGGGCTCATGGTCAACGACTCGATTGATCACGCGGTGATCCGCATGGTCGTCGATGATCCGGCCAAGGCCGTGCACCTTCTCGGCAACCAGGGCCTGCTTGTGATTGAAAGCGATGTACTGGGAATCGTTCTTGAAGACCGGCCGGGCGCCCTCCTTGAAGTAGCCAAGACCTTAGCGAAGGCCAAGGTGAACATCGCCTACACATACGCGACCAACGGGACAGGCGGGCAGGTTATGGCGTTCATTCGCCCGGTGGATCTTAGGAAAGCCAAGAAGGTGCTCACGGAGAAATTCAAATCCGCCAAGAAAAAGAAAAAGGCCGGGCGGAAAGCCAAATCCGCCGGCTCATGAGCGGCGGCGCAACTGCTGGAGCAACGTCCAGTAGACCCCAAGCTGCTCGTGAGCCCGCAATGTAGTGGCAACAATAGTCGATTGTTTCGTGTCTGCAACGGCGACCCCGCCGTTGCGGCCTCCGAGGCTGAGGAAACCGGTCTTGGGAGGTACAACGGCCAGGAAGGCTATATCCTTCCACCGGAATTCTAAAACTCGGGGTGCTCCGGGCACCGGTACCGGGAGTCTCCTCTCAACAAGAAGGGCATTCTTTTCCACCCTGAGGACCGCCTTCTCAAAGAGGCCCGCAAGCCCCCGGGCAAAGCCCCAGACGATCAAAAGCGCGCATAGGAAAACGGCGGCAGTGCCGACTGCGGTCTGAAAAAGCTGCTCTGCGGCTGCGCTTTTCACGCACACCGGGATCATGAAAAGCGACAGGAGAAAAGGTCCGCGGCCGCTTAAAGATCTCACCCCCCCGCCGAAAGAAAGGCCCTGCTTGGGAATGGTTATCTTCTCTCCGGGGCTCTCCGCACCGGCGGCGCTCCACACAGCGGCCCAATAAGGGGGGCTGTCTATGTCCTTCTCCCCGCGCGATGTTGAAATCCGAAGGGGTTTCTGAAGAAAGCTCGCAAGGCTTTCAGCAAGAGAGAGTACAACGGGCGCACTTTCTGAGATTCCCAGGGACAGGGTTTTCTTCCCGGCCAGACTGACGCTGTAGATCTCACCGCCCGCAAGATCGGACTCAATTGTCACAAGCACCCGCTCGAATCTGTCAAGCGGGCGCCACAAAATGACAAGTGGGCGGAAGAGGCCCAGCCAGTATCCCCACCTGCCGCGCTTCGGATCAAACGCAAGACCCGCACGGCCTGCGGCTAAAGCAGCCCCGCCTAAAAAGAGAACCGCCAAGGAAAAATGCACAAGCCCCGGATCACCTCGATAGTCGGAGACAACAAGCCTGTGCAAAACCAGCAATCCGCCCCAAATGAGCAACACGCCGGGTAGAGCGAAAAGCCCTGGCTCCCAGGCCGATATAAGCCGACCCCGACGCACTGTGTGCCGTAAGTTCAACATCTGTTGTTTTCTTCGCTTCTGTGCTCGAGCTTTCGGTGCGGGCCTCCAGGCTCCTCCCCCGCTGCGCAGCCGCTTTCAAATGACGCTTCCCGCAGTATAGCTTCAAGGAGAGATCTCGTACACACCGGCGGGTTTTCTCACTGGCGCGATCGGCAAAAGCGGCGTATCGTCCTACATCTGTTGCCGCGCCTGCGAATGGAGGCTTCAGGCATGGAGAGTATTTTCAACGATAAACGGCAGGTGTTTCCGCCCGGCTTCATGTGGGGCGTTGCAACAGCGGCTTTACAGATTGAGGGCTCCAAAGGCCGCGGGCCTTGTCAGTGGGATGTGTTTGCCGCACCGGTCGACGAAAGTACGCCCGGTGAAGCATGCGACCACGTCACGTATTTCCAGGAAGACCTGGAACTCCTGCGCCGCTTGAACGCCGGGGCCTACCGCTTTTCGGTCTCTTGGCCGCGGGTTGTGCCGGATGGCAAAGGCAAACCCGACCCCGAAGGTCTTGCTTTTTACGAGCGACTTATAGACGGCCTGCTTGACAGGAAAATCGAACCTTTCCCCACTTTGTTCTACGACGATCTGCCTCTCTTTTTCCACAACCGCCGCGGTTGGTTGTATCAAGACACAGCCCTCTGGTTTGCAGACTTTGCAGCGGCCTGCGCTGAAAGATTCGGCGATCGAATCAACTTTTGGACCACCCTGAACGATCCTTTGGGTGTTGCTGTCGGAGGCTACCTCTTAGGGGTGCGCCCGCCGGGCCTCAAGAACGTGAACTTCGCATTCACCGCTTTGGAAAACCTGCTTTTTGCACATACTCAAGCTGCTTCGGTACTTCAGGAATTGTGCGGCAAGAAGGCCAAAGTCGGTATCGCGGTTGCACTCCACCGTTTGGAAACCGCGCAAGCGCCCCGAGCCGACAAGAAATTCGCGCGGCGAGCTGAAGCACTTTGGAATGAGGCGGTCCTTGAGTTCCTGTCTACAGGGAAGCTTCCGGAGGAGTTGAGCGGGTTCGCAGCAGCGCCGGGCTCGACCGCCGCAACGTCCCCCACGGCCCCCATGCCCCTGAAGCCTTTGGATTTCGTGGGGGTGAACTACTATGGAGCTCTAAGCGTGAAACCGGGACCGGGAGGATTTCCCGTTCCGGCAGAGCCGAAGACGGGAAAGGCGGCTGCAGCGCGGGAGGCGCCGTGCGGTCACCCCCAGGGGCTGAAGGACCTGCTTCTCGGACTTAAGGAACGCTACAATCCGCCTGCTGTTTTCGTGACCGAGAACGGCGTCTCGGTAAGCGAGTACACAGACAAAGAAGGCCGGCTGCACGACGAGAAGCGCATAGAATACTTGCGCGACCACGTGAGAGCGGTATTCGAAGCACGGGCTGCGGGAGTTCCCGTTCAAGGGTACTTTGTATGGTCCTTGCTTGACGGCTTTGAATTCGAACTCGGCTACAACGCTCCTTTCGGTTTGGTGGCGGTCGGAGAAAAAGCTTTCAGGCGCAAACCCAAGGAGAGCTACGAATTCACCTCGCGTCTGTTCGAGCTCGGGGAACTGCCTGAGTGAGTCCGGCTACCCGGCCGTCTGAAGGTCCTTTTCTTCCTGGGGCATACTTGCAGTTGCAGGCGGCGGGCCTTGAGGTGGTCTGGGCCTGCGCCGCTCCCTAAAGACAAGAAGCACTGAAACCGCTGCACCGAGAACCAGAATTCCAAGTGCAAGCAACGCAATCGTGGTTTCCACAGCAAGCCATGCTCCGGCAAGTTCAGCTTCAGCGAGCTTCTCAGCGGCAAGCAGCACCCTTTGTCCCTGCTGAGCGAGCTTGCCGCGCTGGGCCTGCAGAGCGGTCCTTGTGCTTCTCAGTTCCGCAAGTTGCCTCCGGTATTGCTTGAGGGCCGCTTTGAGGTTTGCGATCTGGGGCGTCTTCTCGACCTGCGCGGGCAACGAAGCCTGCGGGTCGGCCTTTTCGCTGAGCGCCCGAAGTACCTCGATTACTTCACCGAGCGCTTCGTGCGTGACGGGATCCTGGGGGCTTTGAGCGACCAGGTTGTACATGAGCACGCGGATGACTTTAAGAGCCCGCTTCCGAGCCTCCTCAAGGGGCCCGAAGGAGGCCTCCAGGTCACGCAGCAATTCCTCGTAAATTCCCATGCGCTTTCCGATAAGAAAAAGCTCCTTGCGCAGCCGCCGGAGCGCTCCCGTCGGTGGGCGACCCGCCTCCAAAGCTCTGAGCGTGCGCAGTGACTGGGAGAGCAGGCCTTCCCACTGGGAGAGCTTTTCCTCAAGGAATTCCGGTCGAAGCTCATCTTGACGCAGCGCCTCTGCAAGGCGGGCGGTGCAGCGGGTCAGATCTTTGGCCAGGAGGGCCCTATTCCAGTTTTCTCGGACCTTCCACATGGCGAAGGCTGCGAGTACCCCGGTGAGTGCGAGCGCCCCTACCGGGAGCGCAAGCCTCAGGCCCTTGCGAAAAAGCGCCTGTGTGCCGAGTTTCTCGGAGCGCCTCAACCAAACCCCTTGCTGCGTGAGCTTTCCCCGGCCCGGGCCGCCCTGGAGGCACGGCGGCCCGGAGCTTGAGATCCTTGACCCTCCCCATCGCAAAGGTACAATGTTCTTCAGTTCGTGCGGGTGTGACGCAGTGGTAGCGTATCAGCTTCCCAAGCTGACTGTCGCGGGTTCGAATCCCGTCACCCGCTCCAGCAGATCGCCTGCCGGGATCAGGCTCAGAAAACCCGCCACAATACAGGACCTTAATCTCACCCAGCCTTACCCCCGGCGTTTTGTTTTTTTGAGGATTGAGGGATAGGAAGCTTAGGGTAACAGCAAAGGAGTGCCCGGTCCGGCCGGCGGCCCCGATTCCCCCCGAATACTCCCCGCACTGAATTGCGGTCTGGGAGCGCCTGAGTCCCTTCCCAAGAACGCGAGAATAAAGTTAAAATGCAGCTAAGGCGGGAGAATTTAAGAATGCTCGAAGCGTATACAGTACCGGCTGCACCTGAAAAACGGCGCGCACACGCGCTTAGGGCACCTTTCGGTAAGCGGATCCGCGTTGCATTGAGTGTTCTCATACCGCTTGGCTGCGCGGGCTTCAGCTTCGGGGCGGCCTCTTTTCCTTACTTTTTCCCGACCAAGCCTCTTTCTTGGAGCTGGCGGGGCGGTATAGCAGCTGCGCTTTTGACGATATTAATCGCCTCAGCAGCTTGGGACCTACGCCCCCGCTTGTTTCTGCGGCCGCGTCTGCTTTTCTTGAAATACACTCGCGGGGGTTGGTTTTGGCAGCAGAGCGAGGGCTGGTGGACGCCGTTCTTCATATCCTTCGCTCCTATCGCAGCGTTCAGCTTTTCTTTCTGCGCCCTGGCTTGGTTCTCTTCCCCCCGGTCCGGCGCAGTGGATCCTTCAGGGCGGATCCTTCAGTTCGGTTGGGCTTTTCTCCGCCAAACCGTGATGTGGTTTCCACTTATGCTCCTTGCGTGCTACGGGCTCCGTCTCAGGCGGAAGTGGGTGCGCTACCTTGGTGTGGGGTTTATTGGAGCGGGAGTTGTCGGCGCTCTTTTGGTGATACGTAATCTTTTTATGCGTCACGCCGGGGGGATGCCTTTCGTGGATACAAGTTCCCCCGGGATTCCCTATCTGCTTGCTTTTCTTCTGCTGCTTTACCTGCTTTTTCTTGTCTCTGTCTACCGTTTCTTTTTTGCAGCGCGCAAGGCGGACGTGCCGCCCTCGGACCCGCGTGCACGGCCGTGGCGTGGTTTCGATATCCCCGTGGTTGTCTTCGTTCCCCAACTCTTGCTCGTTGCGATTCAACTGCTCGGCTTCCTGGAGAATCACCAAAGATCCGTCCTGTTCGCCTGGACTCCCCTTCTCACATGCCTGCTGGCTCTGATTTTTGCCGGAATACGGGTCGGGTTGAGGGAATTTTTCGGCGGTTTCCCGGAGCACTTGGATCTCAGGGAACGGGCTTCCGTTCTCCTCCCGTATGCAGCGATCGCCCTTTTTATGTCCATGTGCCTCCGACCTTCTCTTCTTTGGTCGACGCTCCGGTTTTCGTTCGCGCTTCGGGCTTCCCTTCAGACCTTGCTTGTGTGGGGCGTGCTTCTTCCCTTCGTCTCTGCGGTCATTTATCAGGGAATTCTTCTGGACTACTTCCGGCGCTCTTTCGGAGACGCAGCCGGGATAGTCTTCGTGGGCCTCTGGGCGGGCCTAGGGCGTGTGGCCGACGTTTCCCCGTTGTCCTTTCCCGGAGACCTCGTTGCGCAATTGATCATCTCTTTTACGCTTACGTTTCTCCGAGTCCGCACAGGTTCCCTTATGGCCTGCGTTCTCCTTAATGCGTTCTTGAATCTGCTTCTGGAAATCAGACCTACCATTCCCGTTTGAAAAAAAGGCCCCACTACTTACCAGTGAAAGCTGGTCATGGATCGCCTGCAGGAGCACGCGTTTCGAGGCCTCTCCGGGCGGACCGGGGAAGGCCGTGCCCTCGTCCTTCAGCCCGAAATTCCTCTGATTCCTTTGTGCCGGGCAGGGGCCGGCGGTGTACATTTTTGGGAAGAAGGCCCGCTTCGACCCGATTTTCCGGCTCCAACCCCAGTGGAGGTGGGCTCCCGGTTGCGGCCTTGAATATAATGACTGTGCAGGAAAAGCACAGGAGATTTCCATGGCGACTGAGTGGGTGGATGCTTCATATCTCTTGGAGAGATATGTAGTTGGTAGATCCCCGGAATCTTTCACAGCGCTCGTTAAGGCTTACCAGCAACTTGTTCTCAACGTCGCTTTCAGCTGCCTGCGCGATCGGGCGGCTGCAGAGGACGTCACCCAGGAGGTTTTTCTCAGCCTCATTCAAAGACCGCCGGCTCCGCACACTATAGTTAACGAACGGGCATTTCTGGTACGAAGGGCGATCCAGCTGGCCTTAAGCTGGAGGCGGGGAGAAATGCGACGGAGACACAGAGAGCAAAAGGCGGCTCGCCGTGAGGCCCAAACCCGTGACCCGGAGCGGGCCGCGCTCTTAGATCAGGTGCGGGAAGCTATTTATACCCTCCCGGAAGCGCTGCGCCTTCCTATCTATCTTCGTTTCTTTGAAGGGTTCGCCACCGAAGAGATCGCTTTGGCTCTCGGTTGCCACCGCAATACGGTCAGTTACCGGATAAGAAAAGGAAAAAAGCTTCTCAAGCGCCGTATCTCTCCCGCGGTCGTAGGATTTTTCCTCGAGGGGAAGTTCAAGCCCTCCGATCTCCCGCCGCAGATCCTTCCCTCCAAAGATCTGCTGTATGCACTTGAAGCGATGGCGCGAAAGGCTGCGTCGCCTCCGCTTTCTGTAAACGGAAGCGGATTGGGCACGAGTACAGTTTTCAAGACGGCCGCTGAAAGATTGGCCCTCCTCCTGCTGTGCTTTGCAGTGGGGGGAGGCAGCTACCTCGCCTCCGGTTACCTCTACGATTACCTCGAGGCTGCAAAATCGCCCTGGGGGGCTTCCGGCTTCGGGCCGGCGGATTCGGCAAAAGTTCCCGGGCCCAACCTGGCCTTCAGAAAAAAAGAAAGACGCCGTAGGGTCCAGACGCCTTTTGTCCTCCGTGCCGGGAATCTTCCGATTAGGTACAAAACCGGAGAACCTCGCCTGTT
>CAZGYL010000240.1:0-7505 GCA_964529985.1 uncultured Planctomycetia bacterium
GGGGCGGAAGCACCATGTCGGCCTTGTAAGGCGGCGGGCCCGCCGCCTGCACCCTGCTTAGGGCCTCGCAAAAGGCACGGCGGAACGAATCGATGGCCTCGTGGCGCAATCTGAGCCCGCAGGCTTCGCTGTGACCTCCGAACGCAAGAAGGTGCTCTCTTGCCGCTGCGACCGTATCGTAGAGCGGAATCCCTCCGTAGCTCCTTCCCGAACCCCGTGCTATACCGTGATCAAGCGAAAGCAGTATTACCGGTCTCTTTACGCGTTCGGCCAAACGCGCGGCTGCGATTCCGACGACACCTACATGCCACTCGCGGTGCGCAAGCACAAGACCGGGATCACCTCTTCCCAGCGCCTCGGCTGCAAGCTCTTGCGCCTGCTCCACTATGGCTTGCTCAAGTTGCCTGCGCCTGTCGTTTTCGGAACGAAGCTCAGCTACAAGCTCCCTGGCTGTTTTCGGGTCTTCAGTTAAAAGGAGCTCCAGCGCGCGGTGCGCCTCACCCAAGCGGCCTGCGGCGTTGAGAGGCGGAGCAAGTCGGAAAGCCACGTGATACGCTTTCAAAGCTCTTGCGTCGTTACAGGTCGCCCGGCGTAGCTCCGCAATACCGGGGCGATTCGTGTCGGACAAGATGCGCAGCCCGTAGTGGGCGAAAATCCTGTTTTCTCCCACAAGGGGCATTACGTCCGCCACTGTGCCTAATGCGACCAAACCCACTGCTTCCCAGAGAAAGCGCCGAAACGACTCACTGACCCTTGTTTGGCCTGAAAGCTCACGCGCAAGGGCCCACACGAGTTTAAAAGCCACTGCTGCGCCGGCGAGCTCGCGGAACGGATAGGACTCGCCTGGAAGCTTTGGATTGAGCGCCGGTATTTCCGGGTCAAGAGGTGCTGCGGTTTCGTGGTGATCCGTCACTACGAAATCCATGCCGAGGCGCCGGCCTAAAGCGATCTCTTCAGCCGCAGCAGAGCCGTTGTCAACCGTTACAACAAGCCGGGCGCCCCAGTTGTGCATCCGCTCCACAGCATCTCGAGACAAGCCGTAGCCTTCCTCAACACGGTGGGGGAGAAAAACGCGCACATCAGCTCCAAGTTGGCGGAGGAAAAGAACCACGATGGCCGTGCCGCTTACTCCGTCAACGTCGTAGTCTCCAAACACAGCGATTTTCTCGCGTCGTCTGAGGCTTTCGCGGATTCTTTCCACCGCTTTGTCCGCGTCCTTGAACGCCGAAGGAGGAATAAGGTCGTTCAGGCGCACGTTGAGGAAACGTTCGGCGTCCTCAACGCTTCGAACTCCACGATTCCACAGGAGTCTGGCAAGAACCGGGGTGCAACGAAGTTGCCGGACAAGCGCGGCTTCAAGTACGGGATCGCCCTCAGGCACACTCCAGCTGATCTCCGCGCTTGTATCGGAGAAGCCCGTGGGGGGCTGAAGCCGTCCTTCCCGCCCTACCATCAGCGGTTTCTCCAACGAGGGGTATACGGCACCGGATTGGGACAAACTCTTACCGGCGCTCCGTCAATTTCGCTTCCAAATAGCGTTTCCATTTTGCAGCCTGCTGGGGATCAATGGCTCCTTTCCGTTCCGCCTCTGAGAGCACCTCTTGGGCCTTGAGCGGTTGTCCCAGCCCTAAGTAGCAGTCGATCATACACGGATAAGCCCAACGCGCGCTCTGTTTGGAACGCAAGGCGAACCGAAACTGATCGAGAGCAGGACCATACTTCTTTTGCTGCATGAGTGCAAGACCCAAGTTGTATCGCGTGACAGGATCGCTTTGAGAACCGAGATTCAAGGCCCGACCCAGTGCACTTTCAGCTTCCGGGTATTTCTTGAGCCTCAGGCGCACTACTCCAAGGTGCGACCACGCGTCACGGTTTGAAGGATTGCGGTCTACAGCCTGTTTCAAATAACGCTCCGCTTCTCCGAGATCCTCCTGCTCAGCGAGTGGTTTAAGTCTCAGGCGCGCGAGGCCGAGTAACGCCTCGTCGTTGTTGGGATCGATTGCAAGTGCCGCACGGAATTCCCTCTCGGCTGCGTCTCTCAGGGCTTGGACTTTTTCGGTTTCACCTGTGCGAAGGGCTTCCGAAAGGAGGTTCAGCGCTTTGATTCCCTCTGCACTACGTTCCCTAGAAAGCGGGCTTACAAGCGCAGCCTTGGTGGATTTCCGTTCGGCAAGAGGACCCTCTTTTGAGATTTGAAAGAGCGGTGAGACAGCAAGCGCCCGGAGCACACCCTCCACTCTGCCTTCTATGGCCAAGCTGTGAGAGGAACCCGGGCTGTCGGGCACGGTCCATGTGAAGGGCTTTGCAGGGTGAAGCTCTTTTGCAACGAGGCGGCGTGTCGCTCCCGGCTGCGGATTCCACCAGAGGCTGAGCGTGGGGTTCAGTGCAAGAAAGCTCGGATCAACGGTGAACTGTACGCTGAGCGGGACGCCGGGGCGGAAGCTCTCCTCAGGGTGCGGGGTCACAAAGCGCACAGCAGGCTTCACTTTAACGGTTTGTTTGCTTGATGTGCCTCGGTTGCCGGCCTTATCCGTTGCGGTCACCCAGAATGCGCCGTTTGTAGCACCTGGAGGGAAGCGAAGTTTTTGAGCGGTCGTGCCTGCAGGGACCGAGAACCTTCCGAGACATGTTTCGGCTCTCGCTCCCTCAGCCCGGTAAAACAGCTGAATTTCCGCAGGTTCCGGCAGGGTGATCTTAAAAGGCCCCTCAACTCCTTCCACGTAGCTTTCGTTCAGCTCGATCACCGGGCGCGGCGGGGTCTTGTCTACAATGAGGGTCGCTGAACCCGGTGTTTTCTCACCCGGAGGCGGGCAGCTGTTCCCCACCTGGTCTGTGCATGCGATGTAGATCTCATATCGTCCTTCCGGCAGTTGAAGGGAAGGAACCGACAGAACCTTTCCGTCCCAGCTCGACTGGAGGACTTTCCACATGCCTCCTTCCGCCGGCCTTACGTACACGGTTGCGCTTTGAAACGGGGCGGGCCCGGTTTCAATGCTTTGCACCTCAAAACGTGCTGTTGAAGAAGCGTAAACTTCGGGTTCGTGAAGCACGACCGAAGGCGGGTCGGAATCAACGGCGTAAGGACCTACCGAGTTGGACGGGACAACGGCTCCGCTCGGCAACTTGATCTCAAGGCGCAGCCAGAGGTGCGGAATCGTCCGATCGGGTATTTCCCAAAGGAAACGTTGCGCAGCGAGTTCCACTTGCCCGACCGACTTCCATGGACCGTCGGGAGAATCGCGCAGTGAAAGAGCAGCGGTTGTACCTTCGGCCACACTCCCCGTGATACTCCATGTAAGGTGAATACGCTGGCCTCCTTTGTACAGAGGCGTTTCAAGTTCGTTCAACACAACGCGCAGAGAAGAAAGCGGTGGAATCACCGCGTGCGGAATGCCGCCAGGCTTCGGTGCCGCGCTCGTATTGCCGGCTTTATCCCGGGCCTGGGCAAAGAGGGAAATAGAGACGTTTTCGCGCGCTATGGAGAGTTCGAGTTCGGGGCCCGATCTTTCGGATTTCGGCGTCCAGGTGTTGCCTCCGTCCCGGCTTATGTACAGCCTTATCCACTCTGTTCCCGCCCCTGTGTCAGCAGCGCGGGCCAGTACCGAGCAGACAGGCGATTCCGTACAGTTGCCGGTTTCCACCGTAACGGCGGGAGGGGTGCCGTCCACCACAAGCGGACCTGCAGTGCCCGAGGCGATCGGCCGGCCTTCGGCATCGATTACTTCCGCGCGCAGTCGTCCCTGAAAGGTCTCCCGATAAGGTGCTTTCCAGGTGAAGCGGTTATCAAGCAGAAGGGCTCCTGTTTCCTGCCACGCTTCCTGTGGCGAGGGCTGCCAGAGCAGGCGGACACGCCTGCCCGCCAGAGAATCTGGAAGCCCTTCGATCGGAATCGTGACCGATTCGCCCGGGCGGACGGCTTTGGGAGCATGAAGGCTGAGGTTCCCCGGGACTACGTGTTCGAGGGGCGCCGGTCCGGAACCAGGCTTTTGGGCGGTTTCCCTGCTGGGGCTTGAAGGGGCCTCCTGCGGAGGGCGCTTCTCAGGGGGCTTTACACCGAAGATGAATCTCTCGAGCGCTTCCTTCGGTGTAGGGTGCGGCAGAATTGCAAAAGGACGGCTTGACTCCACCCTGGTTTCATTCCCCGCAAGATCGCGGCACACAAGACGAAGAACCGCTGATTCGGCCGCACTCGGCGGCACCTTCCATGAAAAGGAATTCTCGCCCAACTCGATATCGATCACTCCGATCCGCTTCCACGAAGCTCCACCGTCGGTGCTCAGGTAAAGTTCGCCTTTTGGAGCAGGCCCTAAAG
Organism: uncultured Planctomycetia bacterium; assembly: GCA_964529985.1. Classification (GTDB taxonomy): domain Bacteria; phylum Planctomycetota; class UBA8108; order UBA8890; family UBA8898; genus CAZGYL01. The sequence continues at coordinate 4,313 of CAZGYL010000240.1, forward strand.
CAGCGTCCCAAACCTCGAAGCGGACCGAAGTCGTAGTGTTGGCAAGGACCTTTTCAAGGGGAAGGAGCTTTACGGTCGGAGGGGTGCGGTCAACGTTGAGCACAAAGCTCGGTTGGCTGTCGGGGCCGGGAACGAAATGCTCGGTTCCTGTTGCGTCCATAAGAGAGGCGCGGCAAAGGAACCGGCCCTCGGGGGGGCGGAACACTATCCACCGGCCTCCTTCTTCACTTGCAGGCCCTCTGCGCCAGGGCTCACCCTCTTCACGACGGAACCAGAGAACCGTGCGTGTTACAGAGGGGTAAGTCTTCTCAAACACCACCTCTATTTTCAGCGTTTCAGCTCGCGTGTAGTACTTCGGTATCGCGGTAAGTCCGGTGTATTTGGATTGCACCACCCGGATTTCGTTCCCGGAAAGCGCAATGGGTCTGACTTGATAGGGGCGAAGCGTCAGGCAGCCGGGCACAAACACCAGCCACGCTGCAAAGGCCTTTTTCTTCATGCCTCTCCTCCCCACTTTCTGTGTTTCTCTTCCTGCTTGCCGGGTTCGAAACGGCGCTCGGCAGAACCTGCCGTTGCAAAGAGAATAGCATGATTTCGGCCTGCAGAAAAAGGAAAACCCTGGAAGAAGAAGGTCAAAAGGCCTTCACGGGCCGGTCGGGCCGATCTGTAATCCGGTCAGGGCTTCAGTACTTTGCCGAAAACAGCCGCCTCAGGGGGTGTGGTGCTGATAGTGAACGGCCCTACGGTTTCCAGGGCGGTCTTGCCAGCTGCGTTTTTCAAGCTGACACGCAGGTATGCCTGCTTCGTGTCCACCGGAGGCAGAGGCACCTTGTAGGAGCCCTCAGGCGGCAGGTCGCCGGCTATCTCACTCCAGCTCTTGCCCCCATCGATCGAAAGCGCAATGCTTGCAACCGGCTTCGGGCCGGGATGAGACGCCGCCCAGCGCACCTTCACGGTGGAGCCGCCGGCAAACGCCGCCTTTTTGCGGAACTCCACCTGCAGGACCGGCTCGGGAAGCTTGATTACAACCATGTCAGTAAAGCGCCCGGTATTGCCTGCCAAATCCCGCACTGAAAATTCAATGCGCAGGAGGCCTTCGGCGTACGGGGGGAAGAAATCGACAGGCAGATCGAGGGGCAGGCCGGTGCGTTCCTTTTTCTCGGTTCCGGTTGAGGTCTCAAGCACAGAGATGTAAGAGAGGCTGAGGGGGTCAGGGTTTGCATCTTGAACGCTGCAGGTATAGACGAGTTTGGTCCCTGCAAACATTGAGGGCCCTTCAGGAACTCTTTTGACTTGAAGGACGGGCGGAGTTACGTCTATCAGGATACGGTGTCCTTTTGTTTCCATTGTAGGAACAGGACTGCGGTTGCCGACCTCGTCCGTTGCAACCAGAGCGACTTCCCACGTGCCCTCAGGTAATTGTGAAACAACATAATCGCCTGCAACGCGACATGGCATGCGCTTCCACCTCTCAAGCGGCGAGGAGCGCATGAAAAGTTCGACGTCTCTTAGGGAAGACGAATCGTCACCGAGCCACTGGACCTCAAACCGCACCTTGTTCGTCGAGCATACGGAGGGCCCGACAATCAGGGGGTGAGGTGCTTCTCCGTCCACTATCACGTCTTGGTTGGAAACGGCCTTGACGGTTTTGCCGAAGTTGGTTTTCAGACTTATGCGGAACCGCAGGAAATGCCTGGGGCCTTCAGGCATTGAAACAAGAAAGCGACCGGTTGCAGGGAGCCCTTCTGCAAGCGTGCGCCAACTCTTACCTTGTGTTTCGGAAACCTGCGCTCTTGCAGGCCCGGGCGGCAGAACCGATTCGGGCAGCATGCAGCGCCAAGCGAGAAAATGAGCGGTTCCGGCTTTAACCCTTTCCCCGCCCGTTAAGGTCTCAAGCACAAGTGCGTCCTTAGGTAGAGGGCCTACAAGTACTGTAGCTTCAGGGGCGGTACCGTCACGCGGGAGGGCGCTTCTGTTTCCGGCTTGATCCCATGCACTTAAGAAGATCCCCCAGATTCCCGGTCCGGGCTCCAATGTGATCTCTGTGCGGCCGGGCCGAACGGTTGCCGCCTGGCTCCAGGTGCTTCCGCCATCAGGCGAAAGGAAAATACTTACACCTGCAAGGCCTGCAGGCCCTCGATCTTGCGCGCGGAACTTAATCAGCAGGGTTTCGCCTTCAGCCTTAGCTTGGTCCAGCTCCACAAGGGGAACTGCGCTGTCGGTTGTGAAGCCTTTGGTTTCGGCTTTCAGTATCGATCCGTCGACACCTACAAGCTCAAGGCGCAGCTTGGCTCCTGCAAGCGGTCTTTTCGGAAAGGTGACCAGCGCTTTGCCTCCCACAGGATCAACTTCGCTCAGGACTTCCTCCCGCCCGCTTTCGCAAAGCAACACGCGCCCGGAAGCAAAAGGAAGGTGGGCTGTCCGTACCGTCCATGCCAAGAGCTGCGTGCTGCCCGGCCTCACTACACCTCCTTCTTTGAGCGTGAGCAGCGTGATCCCGGCTTGGGATGACCTCACAACAAGGACGAACGGATCGCCGTTCGGCGGCAGGGGTGTTGAATTGCCGACCCTGTCTTTTGCAACGATCCATACGCTGTAGTTCCCGGGGCGGGGGAAGGTGACCGTCATAGTCTCCGGCGCGCCTTCCTGGGACTCCAACAGAAAAGGCTTGGGATCTGTATCTCCCTGGGCGTACAGTTCGACCCTGGCGACCCCCGAAGCGTACTTCCCTTGATCGTGCGCAGAGAGCGTAATGACACCGGTGCAGGCAGGGAGCTCAGGAGGCCCCATGATCGAGGCCTCAGGAGGTATGCTGTCCGCATACAGAGGATAGCACTCCGCGGTCAATACCCGTCCGGTTCTGCCCCTTGCTTCCAAACGCAAGCGGATCGGACCTGTAGTCTCGGTCGGCACGGTCCAAAAAACAGTGCCTGAGGCCGGCAGCTCGGTTGCTTCGGTTTGGAAAGTCTTCCCGTTACCGGACCAGGAAAAGGAAACAGGTTTTTCAATCGCATTCGCCCATTTCAGGTCATATGTAACCGCGATCTTGGATCCGCCTCTCAGATACGAGCCGGGCTTCGGTGAGGCTACGGTGAATCGGGGCGGATCCACTTCATCTTCAGGCCAAACTGTGCGTTCGATTGAAGTTACATTCCCGAAGCCGTCGGTTGATCGGAAAAGAAGCCGCAGAGGG
>CAZGYL010000241.1:0-7488 GCA_964529985.1 uncultured Planctomycetia bacterium
CGTAAGCTTTCGGCCTTGTGTGACTGTAAGGTCGCACGAAGTGTCCGGGGCCTCAACTTCGGCACGCTCCCTCCTTGCGAGGACCAACTCGCCCGCCTCAACTGCAATTCCATACCGGCCGCGCGGCAGATTCTCAAACATGAATGTTCCTGACTCCCCGGTCTCTTCAACAAAAATCTCCCCACCGATGACCACTAAAGCTATGATCAATTTCGCTTTCATGGTGACTCCTCCTTTTCAGCGACATATCCGAAGTGAATACCGGCAGGGAGGAAGAGCGTCCGGCGTACGATCCTTTTCGCATGCAAGAGCAAGACCGCCGCCCCGCAAGCCGACACGAAGCACGCTTATCGCATCCTGGAGCGAAAGCACTCCGTCGTCGTCTATGTCCGCCGCGTCCGGACAGTCGGGCGCCTTGCCCCCGGTAAACAAGTACTGCAGCAGGGAGATCGCATCCGCCGGCCCGATTCCCCCGTCTCCGTCCACGTCCCCCCGCACGAATCTCCTGTCCTCTTTCGCAATTGGTCGCGGAGGAGTATACGAAAGAATGGAAAGCTCTCCGATCGGCCGGAGGTCGGAAGACAGTGCGGTGACCGTTGGTGTGCTCCGGCCCACCCTGTACTCCAACAAAAGCCCCCCAACGCCCCCATGGACAGTTGAAAACTCCAGAAGAAAACCCTCCCGCATATCTTCGTACGACCGAGCGGCGGTAAGACGAAACGGGTCATCGATGAATTCCTCTTGCCCCTCCCAAACAACCTCTGCACCCACCAGGCGCGCCAGGTCGCCCTTTCCCTGTTCATATAACGTTATCGAGCCACGCTCCGTTTCCACCGACCGGACGAAAACCACGCCGGGAAAGCGCGACGCATCGGTCAGACGCAATGTAAGGCCGTCCGGAAACCGCGCCACAAAAAAGCTCATGTGGGTTTCAAGAACTCGGGGTCCCTCCTCCGGTACAACAGAGACCGGAACGGTCAAAGGCCCGCCCTCTATTCGCAGACTCCCGCTTTCAAGGCCGAAAGACTTTGTTACGCTCAGGTTGACCTCGAAAGAACCAAAAGCCCACCCCTTCGCCGAGTAACTCACCTGAAGCGTTGCGTCTTCCACCACCGGAAGGGGCTCACCGGCCGGACCCAGGAAAACCTGGATCGGCCACGTCACGCAGTTGACTCCCTCGTGTACCGTTACCGACAAATCCCTGATTTTTACTTGTACCGCCACCTTGAGCTCCCGGGCCTGCAGGGGCGTGAGGCCCGGGAAAACCTCCGAAACATACAAACCGGGATTCATCCCCAGCCGCAGCCGAACCTTCTGCCACCTCTGCAGCTTCTCCGCCCCCGCGATAAGGAAAGGCCGGACCTGCTTAATCTTAAGCTTGCGGCCGGCATCCAACTTGAATTCAACATCAAGCCGTACAAGCTCCCGCGGAATCCCGGGCACGCCTTCGTACGCCGTATCCAACGCCCGCAGAACCTCCGCCAACCGACGAAGCTCCGCATTGGTCAACACAAAGCGTTCCGAACCTGTTAGGTTCGAACGAGCCAACCGGCGCACGCTGACCGCGGGCCAGGCTGATACATCAACGAGATCCCACTCAACTTTTTCCCCGGGCGCCGGCCGAACGGCGCTTGCCTCCCCGGCCTGGCAGGTCACCCAATATTTTCCATCGCCGGGATCCCACGGGCTGCCGGTCATCGCCACGCCGTTGGCCTCTTCGTCGGTGAATGCCGGCGTAACCAGCACGGCCATCCCCACCTTCTCAGGCGGTATGCCGTACCAGATCCTTTCTTCCACAGCATGCGGTTTCCAGAAGCTAGCCCATACCTTGCGCAAAGCCCGCTCCACCGTGCGCTCCTCAGCGCGCCAGGGCTCACACCTGCAGGGTCCCTCCCTGTCGCTGTCAAGCGAATCCGAAGCACAGGCCGTTGTGGAATCGTAAAGCCCCGCCCCGGAAAAGAAGGGTGAATCCTCAGCGTTCGAGGACGACCGGAAGCGAACCGGCACTTGCCATGAGCCGAAAACTTCACGGATCCGTTCGCAGATCCGCGTGATCACCCCCGGGTCAACCCAGCCGCGGCGGATCAACTGCTGGATCTGGGCGCAACGAAAGGCACGGTAGTCCGGATCTCCCTGGAACTCCGGTTTTCTCACTTCCCGTTGTATGAAATCCCACAAGCTCATTCTCGCCGCCACAACCCACTGATTCTCCAGGAACTCCCGGTAGAACCGGAACGGTATGGCGAAGCCCCGAACCCGCACAGCCGGCGGAAGCTCGGGATAGAAACGCATCAGATTCGCTGCCTTCGCCCCGACACGAGACACGGGGTACTTACCTGCCTCATCTTCAAGCCCAGGCAGCAACCCGTACGTCCAGTCGGCAGGCTCGACCGTAAGCGGCACAGGCCGCCTTGCCTCCAACGCCTCCTTGACCTCTTCGGCTGTCGCCTCCCTGAGATTCCATTCCTTGCAACTTACGCTCAAAGCGGCAAGACGCCCATCCCACGCCGCCAGTTTCTCTGCCGCACCGGCTACGTAGCAATTCGGAATTCCCTCGCGCATCGCAAGCATGTTCACATGCCCCAGCACGTTCTGCTCCGCGCTCGATATGACACCCGCAACAGGTAGGTCGAACTGAACCGGCAGGAAGTCAAGAACAAGAATATCCTGTCTGCTCGGTACGAAATTCTCCCAGTCGTCTTCATGTACGATACGTATTCGGCCGAAGCCCACCCCCTTCGAATAAGGGATGAAGCCTTCTACGCGGTTCCCGCACATCACCGTTTCAAGATCGGTTCCCCAATACACCGGCACACCGGCCTCTTCGTAGAAGAGCGCCGCTTCTCTCTCCTTTGCCGTCACCGGATGAAAGTGAAGAACGGCGAAACCAAAGCTATCCTGCAACCGCCGCCACACCCGCGCCATAGTTTGCGGCTCATATACAGCACCATCTGTCTGGAAGGTAAAGATGCCGGAAGGCAGTGCAAAGATCCGCACCCGCACATAGCGATTATTGAATTCCCCAGCAGGCATACCGACGAAGACCTCGGGAAGGCAATGCAATGCCAAAAGTATATGTCCTTCTTGAAAGCCGAAAAGCGGTATCTCCATCCCCGCGGCTTCGCCCTTCGCAACAATCGCGAGGATCCGATCCGTCCCCGCCGATAAGGCTTCGAACTCTTCGGCGCTATCTATCGATCGGGCACAACCTTCCGGCAACCGGTCGGCTGCGAGCGAAAGGTTCGAAAGCACAAGAAAAGCGTAAACGAACCGCATAGCTTTGATCCTCAAAAACCGGCTTCCGATGGTTCAAGAGAAAGGATGACCTCCGGCTCTCCTTCATAGTCGAACTCGACCGGGTTATATGTATCAACCCCATGAAGCCGAACCACGTAGTGACCAGGCGTAAGCCCGGGCTTATCAACCTTGTCACGCTCGGCACTTCTCCTCGGGCCGTTGCTCTGAACGCCCAAGTTCGAATAGAACCTCAAGGTCTGAATCTCCAACCTTAAATTTCTTAATCTCATAACCCCACCCCCGGTGCCAGCGCCCGAACCATGTAAGACCTCCCCGGTTGAACGCCGACTATTTGGAAGACCCCATCCGGACTCTTTTCGCAGAGCTTTGGGGGCAACATCCTCCACCCCCCGCCCTTGTATTCAGCCTCCGATACAAATGCTGTCAAACGAACGTTGCCCACCGGCTCGCGTTCTTCCGTCACGCAGTATCCCGTAAGCTTTCGGCCTTGTGTGACTGTAAGGTCGCACGAAGTGTCCGGGGCCTCAACTTCGGCACGCTCCCTCCTTGCGAGGACCAACTCGCCCGCCTCAACTGCAATTCCATACCGGCCGCGCGGCAGATTCTCAAACATGAATGTTCCTGACTCCCCGGTCTCTTCAACAAAAATCTCCCCACCGATGACCACTAAAGCTATGATCAATTTCGCTTTCATGGTGACTCCTCCTTTTCAGCGACATATCCGAAGTGAATACCGGCAGGGAGGAAGAGCGTCCGGCGTACGATCCTTTTCGCATGCAAGAGCAAGACCGCCGCCCCGCAAGCCGACACGAAGCACGCTTATCGCATCCTGGAGCGAAAGCACTCCGTCGTCGTCTATGTCCGCCGCGTCCGGACAGTCGGGCGCCTTGCCCCCGGTAAACAAGTACTGCAGCAGGGAGATCGCATCCGCCGGCCCGATTCCCCCGTCTCCGTCCACGTCCCCCCGCACGAATCTCCTGTCCTCTTTCGCAATTGGTCGCGGAGGAGTATACGAAAGAATGGAAAGCTCTCCGATCGGCCGGAGGTCGGAAGACAGTGCGGTGACCGTTGGTGTGCTCCGGCCCACCCTGTACTCCAACAAAAGCCCCCCAACGCCCCCATGGACAGTTGAAAACTCCAGAAGAAAACCCTCCCGCATATCTTCGTACGACCGAGCGGCGGTAAGACGAAACGGGTCATCGATGAATTCCTCTTGCCCCTCCCAAACAACCTCTGCACCCACCAGGCGCGCCAGGTCGCCCTTTCCCTGTTCATATAACGTTATCGAGCCACGCTCCGTTTCCACCGACCGGACGAAAACCACGCCGGGAAAGCGCGACGCATCGGTCAGACGCAATGTAAGGCCGTCCGGAAACCGCGCCACAAAAAAGCTCATGTGGGTTTCAAGAACTCGGGGTCCCTCCTCCGGTACAACAGAGACCGGAACGGTCAAAGGCCCGCCCTCTATTCGCAGACTCCCGCTTTCAAGGCCGAAAGACTTTGTTACGCTCAGGTTGACCTCGAAAGAACCAAAAGCCCACCCCTTCGCCGAGTAACTCACCTGAAGCGTTGCGTCTTCCACCACCGGAAGGGGCTCACCGGCCGGACCCAGGAAAACCTGGATCGGCCACGTCACGCAGTTGACTCCCTCGTGTACCGTTACCGACAAATCCCTGATTTTTACTTGTACCGCCACCTTGAGCTCCCGGGCCTGCAGGGGCGTGAGGCCCGGGAAAACCTCCGAAACATACAAACCGGGATTCATCCCCAGCCGCAGCCGAACCTTCTGCCACCTCTGCAGCTTCTCCGCCCCCGCGATAAGGAAAGGCCGGACCTGCTTAATCTTAAGCTTGCGGCCGGCATCCAACTTGAATTCAACATCAAGCCGTACAAGCTCCCGCGGAATCCCGGGCACGCCTTCGTACGCCGTATCCAACGCCCGCAGAACCTCCGCCAACCGACGAAGCTCCGCATTGGTCAACACAAAGCGTTCCGAACCTGTTAGGTTCGAACGAGCCAACCGGCGCACGCTGACCGCGGGCCAGGCTGATACATCAACGAGATCCCACTCAACTTTTTCCCCGGGCGCCGGCCGAACGGCGCTTGCCTCCCCGGCCTGGCAGGTCACCCAATATTTTCCATCGCCGGGATCCCACGGGCTGCCGGTCATCGCCACGCCGTTGGCCTCTTCGTCGGTGAATGCCGGCGTAACCAGCACGGCCATCCCCACCTTCTCAGGCGGTATGCCGTACCAGATCCTTTCTTCCACAGCATGCGGTTTCCAGAAGCTAGCCCATACCTTGCGCAAAGCCCGCTCCACCGTGCGCTCCTCAGCGCGCCAGGGCTCACACCTGCAGGGTCCCTCCCTGTCGCTGTCAAGCGAATCCGAAGCACAGGCCGTTGTGGAATCGTAAAGCCCCGCCCCGGAAAAGAAGGGTGAATCCTCAGCGTTCGAGGACGACCGGAAGCGAACCGGCACTTGCCATGAGCCGAAAACTTCACGGATCCGTTCGCAGATCCGCGTGATCACCCCCGGGTCAACCCAGCCGCGGCGGATCAACTGCTGGATCTGGGCGCAACGAAAGGCACGGTAGTCCGGATCTCCCTGGAACTCCGGTTTTCTCACTTCCCGTTGTATGAAATCCCACAAGCTCATTCTCGCCGCCACAACCCACTGATTCTCCAGGAACTCCCGGTAGAACCGGAACGGTATGGCGAAGCCCCGAACCCGCACAGCCGGCGGAAGCTCGGGATAGAAACGCATCAGATTCGCTGCCTTCGCCCCGACACGAGACACGGGGTACTTACCTGCCTCATCTTCAAGCCCAGGCAGCAACCCGTACGTCCAGTCGGCAGGCTCGACCGTAAGCGGCACAGGCCGCCTTGCCTCCAACGCCTCCTTGACCTCTTCGGCTGTCGCCTCCCTGAGATTCCATTCCTTGCAACTTACGCTCAAAGCGGCAAGACGCCCATCCCACGCCGCCAGTTTCTCTGCCGCACCGGCTACGTAGCAATTCGGAATTCCCTCGCGCATCGCAAGCATGTTCACATGCCCCAGCACGTTCTGCTCCGCGCTCGATATGACACCCGCAACAGGTAGGTCGAACTGAACCGGCAGGAAGTCAAGAACAAGAATATCCTGTCTGCTCGGTACGAAATTCTCCCAGTCGTCTTCATGTACGATACGTATTCGGCCGAAGCCCACCCCCTTCGAATAAGGGATGAAGCCTTCTACGCGGTTCCCGCACATCACCGTTTCAAGATCGGTTCCCCAATACACCGGCACACCGGCCTCTTCGTAGAAGAGCGCCGCTTCTCTCTCCTTTGCCGTCACCGGATGAAAGTGAAGAACGGCGAAACCAAAGCTATCCTGCAACCGCCGCCACACCCGCGCCATAGTTTGCGGCTCTAATGGTTCATTTACAATGGCAACCTCGAAGGTAAAGATGCCGGAAGGCAGTACAAAGATCCGCACCCCCACGTACCGACTTCGAAATTCGGCAGTAGAAAGACTGAGCATGATATCGGGAACGCAACGCAAGGCCGAAACCACATGTGCTTGTAACGGAGAGCTGAAAAAAGGACCCTCCATACCCGCGCTTTGGCCCTTCGCAACAATCGCGAGGATCCAATCCGTCCCCGCCGATAAGGCTTCGAACTCTTCGGCGCTATCTATCGATCGGGCACAACCTTCCGGCAACCGGTCGGCTGCGAGCGAAAGGTTCGAAAGCACAAGAAAAGCGTAAACGAACCGCATAGCTTTGATCCTCAAAAACCGGCTTCCGATGGTTCAAGAGAAAGGATGACCTCCGGCTCTCCTTCATAGTCGAACTCGACCGGGTTATATGTATCAACCCCATGAAGCCGAACCACGTAGTGACCAGGCGTAAGCCCGCAGACTTCCGCCTCACCTGTACTACGTACAATCGAAGTACGGAGCAGCCTGCCACTGCCGTCCAGCACTTCGAGCATCGTCGGCGGCGCTTTTTCGCCGAACCGCAGCCTGATCAGGAATTTCTGGACCGGCGTGAGCGAAACCTCGACCGTTTTCTCCATGGGGAAGGCCAATTTTTCGATCAGAACAGGAGCAAAATCATTAGGGGTCAGGAGAACGTCAAAAACCCCTTCGGGGAAGCCCGGGCTTATCAACCTTGTCACGCCCCGCACCGTCTCTGCAAGCTTAACCGACATGGAACTATCCCCCGGCAGGCCGACTTTCAATTCTAGAAT
>CAZGYL010000242.1:0-7480 GCA_964529985.1 uncultured Planctomycetia bacterium
AACTGTTGGGCCCCATGGGGCCCAGGGCCTAGGAGAGCGAACGCAGATGATGCTTCCATTTTCGCTTATCACTTGCTTCCATTTTGGATTGTCACACACAACCCGGCTACGAGGAAGCGTACAAGGCCCTTACCGACATTCTGGCGTACCTGAGGAAGATAAACCCCAGCGCAGCGCGGAGCTTGGAGGAGGGTCTCGAAGAAACTCTCACCCTCCACAAGCTCAGCGTGCCCGAGAGCCTCCGCCGCTCACTCGGGACCACTAACATTATCGAGTCGTGCTTTGCCGCCGTGCGCAGCCACCTGAGCCGGGTGAAGCGCTGGAGGCGGGGGGACATGGTCACAAGGTGGCTGGCTACCGCGCTGCTCGAGGTGGAGAAGCGCTTCCGACGTATCCGGGGCTACCGCGAGACGGAAAAGCTTGCCCTTTCCCTACAAAGCCGATCCCAAAAAACAACTGGACAAGTAGCGCGTGGAGCGTAAAATGGACCATGACCGCCCGGGAAATTCAACGACGAGCGGGACATGTTCTAAAATTTTGCTACGATAGCCGTTTTCGTGCAAAAATTCGAGCATCTTGGATTTGGGCAACAGAAACTAGATAGGGGCGGATTGGAACTGAGTACTGAGATTCCGGCTTCAGTGCAGGTCCCTGTTTACGGCCCGCCGCTGGAACCCGACGATACTGCGGAGCCTTTTTTCCTTTTCACTGCGTTTCTGCCGCTTGATCCGCAGGTTCTGCGACGCGTACACGTTGTAGAGTTGAGGAGTGAAGAAAAATCCTTCCCTCTCTTGCAGGCCGGTACGGGTACGCCGACTTTAAAGGTCACCGAGCCTGCGGCGGGCAGCGTGCAGGATGATACATGGGTACGCGTTGCATGGAGCGCATCGGATCCAGACGGTGACCCGCTTTTCTTCACCGTATTTTACAGCCCGGACGGCAAGTCTTGGTGGACTGTCGCGTCAGAGCTCAGCAGCTATGAAGCCCGGATCCGAAGGGTGAATCTCAGAAGCAGCTCAACTGCACGGTTTCGAGTAGTTGCTACGGACGGAATCCACAACGCAACGGCGGATTCGCCCATCTTCGTCGTGCCGAACCGGCCTCCTGAAGTCTCTATATTAAGCCCGCTTTCCGGCACTGTGGTTTCAGCGGAAGATTACATTGTGTTTTCGGGTCGGGGCTACGACTTTGACGAGGGAAGCCTCTTGGGACACCAGCTTCAATGGGCCTCAAATAGGGACGGTCCTTTGGGTAGCGGAACGCTGCTTACAGCTTACGGGCTTTCCCCCGGCGAGCACACGATCACGCTGCGCGGAAGGGACGGCGAAGGGTTGACAGCCAGCGATACGGTCCGGCTTACGGTACTTCCTACACCCGAAGACGTGGAGGCTGAGCCCGACGGTTTGGTCTTCCAACCTCAACAAATACTCCTGCGACCCCATACGGGAGAATTCACAGCGCGCTTGACGATCGGAAACAGGGTCACCGGCAGGTCCATTCCCTGGAGTTCGCCTCCGGACGTGCCTTGGCTGAAAGTTATTCCCGATCAAGGCATGACACCCTCGACAGTTAGAGTCGAGATCGTTCGACCGACCTTCCAACCCGGCATTTACAGGACCAGCATACGCCTGCGTAGTCCCAATAGTCCCACCGTTTCGGTGCCGGTCACAGTTGAGGTGCACAGGCCCGTAGGCCTTCCGGCATTCTTGCGAGGTGACCCAAATGATGACGGCCGAGTGGATATCGCGGATGCCGTAGCGATCTTGAACTGCCTGTTCGGAGGAGAAGGCGAATGCACGAAGTGTCCGGATGCCGCCGACGGCAACGACGACGGCCAGGTGAACATCGCCGATGCCGTATACCTTCTGAGTTTTCTCTTTGCAAACGGGAGCCAACCGCCCAGGCCGTTCGATGCGTGCGGGATCGATCCCACACCAGACGAGTTGGGATCCTGCATGTACGAGCACTGCCGCTGAAATGTGCCGGGTAATCCGCTATGCAGACGTCTGATCCTGCTCCCAAGTTTTTTCTGGAATTCCTATTGCAGAGAGGTTCGAAGATTCGGCAAATACCACCGGTGAGGTCCCCTCCCGCCAGCTTCCTATGAGCAGTGGCTTGAAACCCGCATTGTAAAGGGCTTTTTCAGCCGCCCCAACAGGACCGGGATTGCAGATCTACGCGGATCGTGATACCCTCGATCTCGACGAGGTTTTTGGGTGCGGTCCTGGATTGTGGCAGAATCCCCGGTTATTTTGCCATAATAATCGGTTGACTCTCAGACCCTCTCCTCTGTCGCGGTTCTTCCCCGGGAGTTTCCATGGTACGAGGATTGTCGCAGAGTGCGGGGAGGGTCTTCGCTGCAGCCGGGATTCTCCTTCTTTCCGGCTCGCTGACCGCCGGAGGGGCATTCATCCGCGGAGACGTGGACGGAGACCAAAGCGTTGGTGCAGGTGATGCGCAGCGACTGCTCAGGCAGCTTTTCAGCGGCCGCCCGGCGTTATCATGCCCGGATGCCGGCGGTGTCAACGACGACGGCCTGCTTAACCTTGCAGACTGTATCTCATTGCTTTCTTACCTCTTTGCAGGCGGTCCGAAGCCGCGTCCTCCCTTTCCCTTCTGCGGCTCGGATCCGACCCCCGATGCACTGCCGTGCACCGCAGGGATCGAATGCCCGCGAGGTTCCTCCGCAATTCTCAAAGCCGCTCAGCCTATCACCCCCGGGGTTCCCACCTCGGGAGAGATTTCAGCGCCTTTTGAGCAAGACCTATACACATTCGTAGCACCTCCCGCTCAAAGGGTATTCCTGCACGCGCAAGAAACAAACAACTTCAAGGGCCTTAACTGGTACCTCCAAGACTCTTGGGGGAGGACTATCCTGAGCAGCTTCTCTGATTTCAGCGATTTAGGGCCCGTAACCCTCATGGGCGGCACCTACACGCTTGCGATCCTCGGGGAAGATTCAGCCACCGGAGCCTATAAGTTCACCCTCTATAACGCACCTGTCGTCGAAAACCAGATTGTGCTCGGCTCACCGGTCGACGGGGCCGTAACGTCACCCGGGGAAGTGCAGGCTTACAACTTTTCCCTGACACAGACCGCTACGGTTTATATCGATGCGGAGGCCACCGACAACTACAGCAAACTGAACTGGAGCCTGGTGAACGAACGGGGACGTACCGTCCTGGAACGCACAGCGAACCTCCACGACCTGGGACCTCTTGTCCTCGAAGGCGGATCATATCGGCTTACAGTTGCAGGAGAAGGCGCTGCAACAGGAACCTTCCGCTTCACCGTACACCGGTTTTCGGACAACAGTGAACCTATCGCACTGGATACCCTGGTGGCCGGCGAAATCAATGTACCCGGCCTCCGCAGACGCTATACGTTCAACACCTCTCAAGGGTAGAGCATATTCTTCCATTTACTTGAGGCAAGCAACGCCGGAAACCTCAACTGGCTGCTTGAAGACGCCTTCGGCCGCCCGATTCAACAGCGGACCCGTTCGCTGGCCTCCCAAGGACCGTTCGAACTCACGGGAGGTTCGTACACGCTGAGCGTTGTAGGGGAAGGCGACGCTCTGGGGACGTACCGTTTCCAAATCCTGCGCGTATCGGACGCCCGGTACAGTGTTTCCATCGGCTCAACCGCAGCCGGTTCGATAACGGTACCGGGCGCAAGCAACTTCCACACGTTTACCTCCCCACCCCGGCAACTTGTCGGCCTCCGCCTTATAAGTTCAACTAACTCAGACGGGTTGAACTGGAAGCTGGAAGACTCCTACGGTCGGGCTGTGCTGGCTCTGACCCGTCGTCTTGCGGACTCAGGTCCCCTTGCCCTGATGGGCGGGCAGTACACTCTGACCGTCACAGGTGAGGGAGAGGCCACCGGTGAATACGAGTTCGAGCTCCTTGACCAAGGCTCGGCGACCTACACTCCTTCGGGCGATCCCGTACAGGTCGGCACCGAAGTGAGCGGAACGGTGCAGACTCCGGGTGGAGATTGCAGCTACACCTTTGCCGTCCTTGAAGGCCAGCGGCTTTTCTTCGATCTCATACAGGGCGATTCGTCGCTCGCGTGGGAGTTGCTGGATCCGGTGGGTGTCCAGGTTTTCAGCATGCAGGCGAGGAATACCGACGCGGCCGACGCCGGTCCTTTCACCCTGGCAGGCGGTACTTACACGCTGCGTTTTGCAGCAGCCGGATCGGCCACCCCTTCCTTCACGTACAAGATATGGAACGTGATCGATACCGAACAGAATGTCGAACTCGATACGGATACAGCGGGCGACTTCGAAGGCCGGCCGGGATCCACCACGGCTTTCACCTTCGAGGCACTGCCCGGGCAGCGCTTTTACTTCGATGCTCTCCAAGGCCAAGAAAACCTCACCTGGAGCTTGTACGATCCTGCAGGACGGGCTGTTTTTGAAGACATCTTTGTAAGGACATCCGATTCGGGCGACCAGGGTCCCGTGACCCTGGCAGGCGGAACTTACAAGCTCATTTTCGATCCGAGGTACGCCTCGCAGCCGAGTTTTTCATTTCGCATCAGGACGGTCACAGACAAAACATTCACAGCGGTGATCGGGGAGCACGTGCAAGGCGCCTTTGAAAACGAGGGCGGCGGGATCCACACGTACACCTTCGAGCTCTCCGAACCTGCAAAGATTTTTCTTGCCGACCTCGAGGGCTCAAGCGGCATGCGCTGGTCACTGTATGATCCTGCGGGCACACCGCTTTTCGAGGGCCTGAACGCGAGGAACGCCGAGGCGAAGGGGCCGTTCCCCCTCGGCGCCGGGACGCATCGGCTCGTCCTCGATCCACCTTATGCCTACCTCTATCCGTGTCAACTGTCTTTGAGCCTTGGGTTGCAGGAATTTTCATTGCTTCAAGGAAAAAACGTGAGTGGATTCTCTGAATCCGGACTGTCAGTGCGCATTTTCAGCGGTGCGGCTCGGTCTGCCGCTTGAAACGTGACTGAACGTTACTTGTTCTCTCAGGCCGTGGTTCGGTCAGAGCCGCGGAAGCTCCCGAGAATTCGCAGTCCGCTGTTGGCTTGCTTTGGTCTTGGAACTCCTCCTTGGAACGATCTTTTCGCTTTTGAGGGATTCGGCGAACTTGGCTGTTCCCGTACGCTTCAGCATTGCCAGTTCACCGGGTGCGGGTTCTTTTTCTCTGGCGGGCAGCCCCTCCCGGGCATAGATCTCGTCAAGACTCTTTATGGTGCGGCTCCCGCCGGGTATCTTTGCGGTGCATTTTGTCCCCTTGCGGCCGCCGCCCTTGCGCTTGCGGCCGGTGGCTCTGACACGGAGCCGAGCGAGTTTCGTCTCGGTGCTCCGGGGAATGGCGTACCGGTAGGGCTCGTTGTTTTTCAGCATCAGTGTAGCGATCATGGCCAGTTTTCTGGCCGTGGCCACCACTGCGATGTTGTGGTTCTTTCGTCTTTTCAGTCTGCGGAAGAAGTGCCCCAAGGGCCCCGGGTTTCTTCCCATCTGTTGTGCGGCCTGGATGACCAGCCAGCGTCCTTGTCCGTTTCCCTGCTTGGTGATCGGCCCGTGGTAGCACTTATCAGCCGACTGGCGGGTACTGGGAACAAGGCCCAGGTAGGAAGCCACTTCGTGCGGGCTTTGGAATCGATTGATGTCACCGACGGCAGCCAAGAAGCCCAGGGCCACAGTGACGTCGAATCCCGGCAGAGTCATCAACAAGCGGACTTTCTGGTCGGCGTATGCTTGACGAGCCAGGAGATCCTCGAACCGGTCGATTTCCTCTTGAAGGGACTGGAGAAGACGGAGAGGGCTTTCGATCATGAAAACGGCCTCGTCCTTGAGACATCCCTTTTTGAGAAACTCCCTGAGCCATGCGACTCCTTTTCTGCTGAAAAGATCGGGAGGTGTTTCCACGAAGCTCATGGCCAAAAGGCTGTGAATTCTGTTTCGAAGCTGGGTGCGCTGTCTAACCAAGGCCGCCCGTCGTCGCGTAAGCTGCCTGAGTTTCTGGGTCTGGGCGTCGGGTTGCCAAACGGTAGGCAGGTAACCCCAGCGGAGCAAATGGGCCAGCACCCGGGCGTTGACCTTGTCGCTCTTGACCTTCGATTTTGTAATGGCCCGGGTAGCCAGGGGGTTGGAAACAACGACTTCTTTGACGTAGGGACGAAAGGCATCGGCCACCGCCCACCCGTTGCTGGTCGCCTTCAAGACGACCAGAACCGCGTGTGTCAGACACTTCTTGGCGAACACGGAGATCGATTCCGGCGTTGCGTGGAATTGAAGCGAACCGAGGACCTTTCCCTTGCCGTCCACAATGCAGGCGTGTATGAGGCGCTTGTGGACATCCACCCCGACGTACCGAGTTGTGGTGGGATTTGTGGTACTCATGGTATACTCGCCTCCGGCAAGACGAAGGCCGGAGCCGGCCGTGCCGTGCATGATCTACAAAAGATCGTTTCTTGCCCGGTGGCCGGCAAGACAACGGGCCAAAGCGGCCATTACCTCTTCGAGCTTCTCGCTCAACCGGGTGGGCCGGAGGGGCGCTCCATTACGACGACGGACTCAAAGTCCATACTCATAATCGAGCAGGCCCCAGGATCGCCCGGCCCTTCGTCTTGCTTTTTCTTTGGCTTCTCCTTTCTCTCTCAAGACTTCTTGTTGAAACCTCCTGTGCTGCACGCCAGCGATCCTGTCCCGATACCCGGTGCGTTAAGGGGACCAAAAATGTTCCTCTATGTAAAGTTCGCCTTGACGATCGGGGTACCCGGACGGACAGAGTCGCCGCGCGGTGATTCGCTTGAGTCTCGGTCGGCTTTTCTTCCTCCTTTCGAAACCCAGACCAAAGAGCATTTTTTTTCGCCCGCAGCCGCCTCACCCAAGCCTGGGCGGCGAGGACGAAATAAAATGCGGCCGAAAGTTGCTGTGCTCTGCACGGAATATACCAGGTACGACGCGGAAGGCTCCACGACGCGCATCACCGAGCGGTCAACCGGATCTTACCGCATTCTGACCTACGACCACCGCAGGCGGCTTACCCGGGTTGAGGGCTTCAATGCGTCCGGCGTAGCACAATGGAGCGTGAGTTTCACCTATGACACACAAAACCGGCTCATAGCTGTCCGCCGCAGCGACGGATCGGCGAGAAAAGTTGTGTATGACCGGGAGCACCCATGGCTGGATTTCGACCAGGACGATTCCCCCGCGGGACGCTACGTTTTCGGCAACGGGTTCGACGAGTTGGTCGCACGGGACAGGCAAACGGATGGCCTCTCTTGGTACTTGATCGATAAACTCGGAACGGTACGAGACATCGCTTCGGCCGACGGTGTGCCCGTCAACCGGATCCACTACAGCGCTTTCGGGGCGATAACGGCGCAAAGCAACCCTGCCGCAGGAGACCGCTTCGGCTTCACAGGCAGAGAGTACGATCCTGATGCGCGGCTCTATTACTATCGCGCACGCCACTACAATCCCTCGCTGGGGCGGTTCATAAGT
>CAZGYL010000243.1:0-7430 GCA_964529985.1 uncultured Planctomycetia bacterium
TCTTCTCGCGTCTTTCCTCGGAGCAAGCATTCCGCACCTCAAGATTTGGGAGAAGGGGGGGATGCGCCCGCTACAGCGGGCACTCAGCAGCGGAGGGGTATCTATGAATTACGCACGGTTATATGAAATGTTGCGGCGCGGCGGCGGCCGCAGCGCTCCGCCCGCAAAGGACCGGGAGGTCAATGATGCGCCTTGCCATATTTGATGCACTCGTTGACGAAGGGCTCTTGGACAGAGCCCAACTTGAGGAGTGCCGCGCACTTGAGCGGGAGACCGGCCAGCCTCTGGACCGGATCCTGCGCCAGAAGGGCTACGTGTCGGAAGAGAAGCTTCTTGAGCTTCTCAGCAAAGCGCTCAGGATCCCGCTGCGTACGGATCTGTCGGACGCCGCCGTGCCCAAGGAGTTTGTGGAGAAAGTGCCTGCGCACTTCGCCAGGAACTACAACCTGATAGGCATCGACAGGCGTGACGGCACTTTTGTGGTCGCCACCTGCGATCCGCTTGATTTCAACCCCATGGACGACCTGGCTGCGATCCTCGGCAGCGAGGTCGAGCCGGTGATAGCGCCTCGAGCGGAGATCACCTCCCTTATCAACAGGGCTTACCAGAAGGCTTCGGCTGATGTGGCCGAGATCCTGGGCGACGTTGAGGACGATGAACTGATAGCCGTTACAAAGGAGGTTGAGAAATCGGAGGACGTCCTCGATGTCGCCAACAAGCCGCCGATCATAAAGTTGGTTAACACCATTCTTTTTGAAGCTCTCAAGATAAGAGCGAGCGACATCCACCTGCAGCCTTACGAAGACAGGCTTCAGGTGAGGTACAGGATCGACGGCATCCTCTATGATGCGAAAACGATCCCCAAAAAGGTCCAGGACGCGATCATAAGCCGCGTTAAGGTCATGGGGAAAATGGATATCGCCGAGCGCCGGCTGCCGCAGGACGGGCGCACTTCGATCAAGGTGGGCGACAGCGAAGTCGACGTTCGTATTTCAAGCGTGCCCACCAATTACGGCGAACGCGTTGTAATGCGACTGCTGGACAAGTCGGCCCGGCTTTACAGGCTCGATGAGATCGGCCTTACAGACGAGAAGCTTGCTCTCATGCGCGAGCTTCTGACCTACTCCCACGGGATAATCCTTCTTACAGGGCCGACGGGAAGCGGCAAGACGACGACGCTTTACGCCGCGCTGCAGGAGCTCAACGCCGAGGAGAAAAACATCATAACGATCGAGGATCCCATCGAGTACCATATCGACGGCATAAGCCAGATCCAAGTTTCCAACAAAAAGGGCTTGACATTCGCCTCGGGCCTGCGCTCGCTGATGCGCCAGGATCCCGACGTAATGATGGTCGGGGAGATCCGCGACGGAGAGACCGCGGCTATCGCGGTTCAGGCGGCGAACACGGGGCACTTGGTTTTCTCCACCCTGCACACCAACGACTCGGCCGGCGCGATAACGCGTATGATCGACCTGGGGGTGGAGCCCTATCTGGTTTCTTCGAGTCTGGTTGCAGCGATCGCCCAGCGCCTTGTGCGCCGGATCTGCACCGAGTGCAAGGAGCCTTACGAGCCTGAGGACCGGGAGCTGAAGCAGCTCAACCTAAAAAGGGAAGAACTGGAGGGAGGAGTGCTTTGGCGCGGCCGGGGCTGTGACGCCTGCCTGGGCCGCGGGCTTTACGACCGGACCGCGATCTATGAGATTCTGGTTTTGGATGAAACCATACGCGATTTGATACTTGAGCGCACGAGCGCCTCGGTCATCAAGCAGGTTGCTGTTAAAAACGGCCTGAGCACGTTGCGCATGGACGGCGCACAGAAGGTCAAGCGCGGGATAACCACGGTTGCCGAAGTGCTTCGTGTGACCCAGCTTGATGTCTTCTAAGGCTCGGGCCGGGCTGCAGGAAAGCGAGCCGGAAGCGATATGCCGATTTACCAATACACGGCACTTACAGAGAGCGGTAAGCAGAAGCGGGGCATGATCGATGCCGATTCCGCGCGTGAGGCCCGCAGGAAACTCCGCACGGAACGGCTCTACGTGACCGAGATCGCTCTTCTCGATGAGAAGGGCAAGGCCAGGGCCGTTGAAAGGAGCACAACAAGCACCCTCTCGCGCGAGGTCCGCCTGCCGAAACTTTTTGAGCGGCCTTTGCACGTGCGGGATCTTGCGATCGTAACCCGCCAGCTTGCGGTTCTTCTTCGAAGCGGGCTTCCGCTCTCAGAGGCTCTTAACGCCATGGTCGAGCAGGCCACCGATGCTCGAACCGAGCGCATCTTCCGCGACCTGCGCGAGAAGATTGCAAGCGGAAGTCCGCTTGCGGAAGCGCTTGCCCGGCACCCGCGCACCTTCAGCGATTTGTATGTGAACATGGTGAGGGCAGGGGAAGCGAGCGGAAATCTCGATACAGTTCTTTTCAGGCTCGCCGATTACCTCGGCAGGCAGGCAAGCCTTCGGGGTAGAGTATCTTCGGCTCTCACTTACCCGGTCATCCTGATCTTCTTGGGAACGGCCGTCGTCATATTCCTGATGTCCTACGTGGTGCCGAAGATAACCTCGATCCTTCTTCAGCGCCAGCAGGCGCTTCCCATGCCCACGGAGATCCTCATTACGGTCTCCGGTTTTTTCAAAACCTTCTGGTGGCTGCTTCTTGTAGGCGCTGTCGGGCTTTTTGTAGCCTACCGCGCTTTCGCGCGCACCAAGCACGGCCGCATGGTGATCGACACCTATAAGCTTCGCATTCCGCTTGTGGGACCTATTTTGAAAAAGGCGGCCGTGGCGCGCTTTACGAATACCTTTTCGACTCTGCTTAAAAGCGGCCTCCCTGCTTTGGACTCTCTAAAGATCGTAAGCCAGGTGGTGAACAACGCGCTGCTTGCAAAGGTGATCGATGAGGTTCACCAGAGGATCCTTGAAGGCGCGGACATAGCCACCCCCATGAAGAAAAGCCGTGTGTTTCCGCCTGCAGTCGGGCATATGATCGCTGTGGGTGAGGAGAGCGGGGAGCTTGAGGAGGTGCTTGACCGCGTAACCGATGCCTACGAGGAGGAGATCAACCTGGCCATTCAGCGGTTGACCGCGCTTATGGAGCCGATCATTTTGATCGTGCTTGCGGGAATCGTGCTTATGATAATACTTGCGGTGTTGCTGCCGCTTGTTCAGTTGCAAAACCTGTAAGGAGGAGATCATGCGGAAGAGGAGAACCAAACGCCGGGGCTTTACGTTGATCGAGCTCATCGTGGTGATCACGATCATCGGCATTCTGGCTGCTGCGGTGGTCGTGAATTACCCGAGGTGGGTGGAGAAAGCCCGCATAAGCAGGGCGAAAAGCGACATAGAGAGCATTAAGAACGCGGTCAATATGTACCGCATGGAAGTGGGCAGGTTCCCTGAAAGCCTTGAGGAGCTTGTAAATCCGCCGCCCAACGCCCAGGGAACCCGTGATGAGCCTTACCTGGAGAAAATGCCCATAGATCCCTGGAACCACCCTTACGTTTTTACGATCGAAGACGGCAGACCGGTGATCATCTGCGTGGGGCCCGACGGCCAGGAAGGGACTCAAGACGACATAAGCAACGTGCAGCAGCAGACAGGCCTTGATCAAGGCCTTTGAAAAGGAACCGCTATGCGCCGCAGAGGCTTCACTCTCGTTGAGCTTATCGTGGTTCTCGCCCTGATCGGGATAATCTTCGGAATTGCGGTTCCGAGGATCGAGAACCTCACACCGAAGTACGCCATGCGCTCTGCGGCGCGCTCTATCGCTTCGACCCTTGAGTACATTCGCTCTCAGGCGGTTTATCAGGGTAAGACGTTCGCCATACTTTATGACCTCAAACGTAATATGTATATACCCGTTTTCGCACCGCCTGAATACGAGCCGGATCTGCCCTTTGAGCTCTGGCCGCGGGGCGAGCCGCAGTCGCTTCCGACTCTGGTGCGCTTCCACAGCATCATTCGAGCCGACAATTCGATTTTCCAGGTTGCAGACACGGATCAGGTGCCGATCCGGATCGATCCCATGGGTGCTTCGGGTAGCCACGTTGTAGTGCTTACCGACGCCGACGGACACGTGCTTTCGGTGAAATTCAATGCATTGACCGGCACGGTGGACTTCTATGGCGAGATCGTGGCCTTTGCGCGCTTATAGGGAAGCCCCGCGGGGCTTCACCCTGGTAGAGCTCGTCCTGGCGCTTGCTGTGCTGGGGATCGCTCTTACCACGCTTGTTTTCCTGCGCTTGGACGCGGTGCAGAAGGTTACCGAAGTGGTGGACGAGCGGGAGCTGCAGCGCGTGGCCCAGGAGATTCTGGAAACAAAGATCGCCGAGTTCATGAGCAATGAAGTAGAGGAGATCGCAGGGGAGGTGGAAGGCAAGCCGGGTTGGCTCTGGGAGTGGGTGGATCCGCTCGATCCTGCAAACATCATTCAGGAGGGAGACCAGTACGTGCTTGCCTGCACGGTTCGCATAACGTACCCGGACCCGAACGATTCGCAGGCCGAGCCGCGCACTTACGAGCTTACAACGTGGATTCTGCCTACAGAGGAGCAGCTTGCGTTCATAGAAGAGCAAAACCAGGTGCTTTACGGCGAAGAAGGCCTGGACCAAGGCTACGGCTCAGGGGTGCCGGGAGGGACTTATGGCCTGCCGAGGTAGATACACAGGCGGCCTGCGTGCAGGCGGCTTTACCCTGCTTGAGCTTATGGTCGCCATGAGCATCCTGGTTACGGTGCTTGCGATCTGCTATCAGCTTCTCGGAAGTACCCTGCAGGCCTCGGAAAGGATCGACCGGCGCACTCGGCCCGACAAAATAGGCCAGGGGATAATGTCGCTCCTGCGGCGAGATCTTCTGGGCGCGGTTTGGCGGCACTTGGGCGATCAGGTTTTTGTCGGAGAAGACAGGGGCGACGGGGAGAGCGCCCGGGACGAAATCCATTTTCTTACCACGGCTCCCCCTCTTTACGCAGCTGAACGTGACCTTGGATACGTGCTTTGGACGGGTGTGACCTCTGTAAGCTATATCCTGAGGCCGAGTACGACCGCCGACAGGTGCTTTACGCTTTTCAGGCGCGAGGGCATTGATTGGAGTGCAGGGACGGATCCTTTTCAGACCGGCACTTATTTCGAGATCTACGACAAGGTCAAGTATCTTGATTTCCGGTTTTTCGACGGCACGAGGTGGCTTACGCAGTGGGATTCGTCCTTGAGGTACGAGCAGTACCGCAACGACATGAAGGCTGCAATCGAAGAACTTGTAAACAGCGTTACGAAGATCCCCACCAATGTAGCGGATAAGAACAGCACCACCGGCGCAAAGGGCAAGCAAGCGCTTGAGGCACTGCGGGCGCCGGGGATCCGATCACGGGGCCGCGGCAGCCTCGATCGGCTTGAAGCCGGCGCGCAGCAACCTGAAACGCTTCTTCCGCTGCCTGACTGGGCGGTGCCCCGCGCGGTGCACGTTGAGCTTGGAATCGTAGTCGGTTCGGAAAGAGGGATCTATCGGTCGGGCGTGGAGGCGAACGCGCCCGAGCGCATTTACAAGTATTCGGCGACCGTCATTATACCTTCGGCGATTGCAGTCAGGCTCACAGCCGATGTAGGCAGGTTTGCAGGCCAGGTCCCGGTGCCCCTTGCAGCAGGGGCAGGGGCCGGGGCTGCGGGGACGCCGAAGCAAGGCGCGGTTCAGCCTGCGGGAGGCCCGAGCGGCCCCTCCGCAGCACCGGGTCGATTCCCGGCCCGCTTGCGCCTTCAGAAACCCATTCGAGGGTTGATTCAGGCGGCTCCCTCAAGGCGGTGAGCTTATTTGTGAAAGATTTGGGAACGATTTTTGCACCTACCGGAGTGAACCGGTAGGCTTGAGAAGTGAGGATTCCGGGAAAAGACGTCGCCGGCCGGCTTCGTCCGGAACGTACCTTACATGCCCGAAGGAACTCCGGGACGAAAGGCTGGGGCGTCTTTTCCCGGGATTCTCACCGCACGTTGCTGTGTATCCGATCCGCGCGTTTTGTCAAGCCTTCGGACAAAAAGCCGCTTGTGCCGAAAGAGGCCGAGCTGAGCCATAGGAGAAAATGAACGCGAAAGCCCGGGACAGCGAGTCCAATGCTTCAAGGAAGCGGGCGCTTCTGCTTGGAGGGACGGCTTTCTGCCTGGCCGCCTTGCTGGGGGGCCTGATCCTGTACCAATTCCAGCGCCTCGGAAACCTGCAGTCGTCCGGCACGGAAAGCACGGCCCGCCGCATTAAGCCGAACGTTCCGCCCCGCGGTCCCCGCGTCAAAGACGTGGCTGCAAAGGAGGCAAGCCCGGACGTTCCCGATCTTCAAGGGGAAAGGGAGCCTACCGAAGAGGAGCTCATCCGCTATTCCATTCTGCGCTACTTGGCTGAGATAAGGGCTGCAAGCGGAAATAATATTGATAAAGTTCTTGCCTATCCGAGGAACAAGGCGGAGCTTGAAGAGCTTCTGCGGAGCCTGCCGCCCGAGGCGGTGCCGATCATCGCGGATCTCCTGCGCCGCGAAAAGGATTTCCTCTGCCGCAGGCTCCTTATATACGGGCTTGCGGACATAGGGACCAACGAAGCGGCCGCGGTTCTCAGGCAATATTTCCTCGAGCATATTTCAGATCCTTCCTACGGGTCTGAAATGCGGCACTTGATCCGGGCGCTGGGTCGCTGCCGCGCTGAATACGCCTTTCAAAGCCTGAAAGACTTTCTTTTCGATCAAGAAAATCCCGCAGTGCGCGAGCTCAGGCCGCATTACGTTGAAGCAATGGGCAAGCACCGGCTTGGATATCAGGCCGTGCCCCTTTTCATGGACCTTGTAAAAACGGATTACAACGACTTGGTGCGCAACAAAGCGGCCCAGGCGGTGAAAAACGTGGCCAAGCGGGAGGCGATTCCGGTCCGCTCCACCCTGGCGCAGCTTAAGGAAAGTTTCGCACTTGAGAAGGCTCGCCAGAGCGAGCGCGAGAAACCCGTTCCCTACGTTGAGCAGACGATTCTGGGCGCGGCCGGGCAGCTTGGAGATCCGGCCGCCGTTCCGTGGCTTCTTGAGGTCGGGACCACGGAGCCTCTTCCGGTGCGTTTGAGCGCGGCCGCAGCTCTCGCCCGTATTGGAGGGCCTGAGGCCGTTGCGGCGCTCAAAGAGGTTTACGCCTCCTGCGATCAGAAGGAAAAGCTTGTAAAGGCCATCAGCTTGCTTAAGGAGCCTCAGGCCGCGCCTTTCTTGGCCGACGTTGTGGTCTCGGCTGAGAAGGAAACGGTCCGTAAAGCGGCGCTTCAGGGTCTCAGCCGATTGGGGGGAACCGCGGCCTTGGAGGCCTTTCAGCAGATCCTCAACACCGAAGGCCTTCCTGAAAGCGTAAGGAACGAAGTCCAAAATCGCATGGCCCGCCTTGTAGGTTCAAGACCATAGTGCCTCGTCCAATAACTACCTTCCGG
>CAZGYL010000244.1:0-7392 GCA_964529985.1 uncultured Planctomycetia bacterium
TCCACTGCGGCCTCGGGCCCTGGTGTCCTTGCCTTCAAAGGCTCTGTAGGCAAGGTGAAACAACGGCGGCGCAATTCCGGCCCTCAACTTCCAAATGCAATCCGTTTTGCAGCCAGGCTTAGGGTGACCGCAGACGGGGGATCGGTCAGGGTCACCGATCAAAGCATCACAGTCGAAAAGGCCGACTCCGCGACTCTGTACCTTACCGGCGCAACCAATTACAAGAACTTCCGGGATGTATCAGCTGATCCGGAAAAGCGCTGCGACAGAGTGCTTGCGCGGCTGCAGGGACTGACTTACAAAGAAGTCCGCCAAGCCCATATAGCAGACCACAGAAGGCTCTTCCGGAGGGTCTGGCTGGATCTCGGCAGGGGTGATCCCCAACTTGAGGCGCTTCCTACCGATCGCAGGTTACGGGCTTTCGGTCCTTCGGATCCCAAGCTCGCCGTGCTTTACTTTCAGTTCGGCCGCTATCTTATGATCGCGGGCTCCCGGCCCGGCTCACAGCCCCTCAACCTGCAGGGCATTTGGAACGAAAGCACAAGGCCTCCCTGGGAATCGAAGTATACCGTCAACATAAACTGCGAGATGAACTACTGGCCCGCTGAGGTTTGCAATCTCCCTGAGTGCGCGGAGCCTCTCTTCGCCGCTCTCAAAGAGCTTGTAATCTCAGGCAGAAAAACCGCCTTTGAGCATTACGGCTGCAAGGGTTGGGTTCTACATCACAATTTCGATCTCTGGCGCGGAACCGCTCCCATAAACAACAGCAACCACGGAATATGGGTTACGGGCGGCGCTTGGCTGTGCCAGCACCTCTGGTGGCACTACGAATTCTCCCTGGACCGTGACTTCCTCGCCCGCATGGCATATCCGATCATGAAAGAAGCCTGCCTCTTCTTCCTGGACTTTCTGATCGAGGACCCCCGGAGCGATAAGCACTGGCTTATCAGCTGCCCGAGCAACTCGCCCGAGCATGGAGGGCTCGTTGCAGGTCCAACTATGGACCATCAGATAGTACGGTATTTGTTCCGGTCCACGGCAAAGGCTGCTGAGATCCTGGGCATTGACCGGGAGTTCAGGAAGAGACTCCTCGATACGTGCGCCAGAATCGCCCCCAACCAAATCGGCCGCTGGGGACAGCTTCAAGAGTGGCTTGAGGACAAAGACAATCCCAAGGACCACCACCGCCACGTCTCGCACCTCTGGGCTGTTTTCCCTGGTGAGGAGATTACGCCTCAGACGCCTCGTTTCCTGGCTGCTGCGAAAAAATCTTTGATCGCCCGCGGCGACGGCGGTACCGGCTGGAGCAAGGCGTGGAAAGTGAACCTTTGGGCCCGTTTCCTCGACGGAGACCATGCCTATCGCCTGCTTACCGACCTCATTGCACGCAGCACATATTCGAACATGTTCGACGCCCACCCTCCTTTCCAGATAGACGGCAATTTCGGCGGAACCTCCGGTATCACCCAAATGCTGCTTCAGAGTTACGGCGGGATCCTGCGCCTGCTCCCTGCATTACCGAGCGCATGGCCTGACGGTTTTTTCAAAGGGCTGCGGGCTCGAGGCGGACTTACCGTCAGCTGCAGGTGGCGTTCAGGGAAAGCGCTGTGGGCGCGGGTTGAAGCGAGCACTGAAGGGCAAATCAGGCTTGAACCTCCGCCCGGCCGGACCGTGTCCGCTTTGGAGACAGGCGGCCTCCCGGTTAAGTGGCGCAAAGGCCCGGACGGCGTCGTAACCTTTGAGTGCGAAACCGGGAAGAGCTACCTGATAACTTTCTCTTCAAGCGGAGGCTGAAGGCGCCTCCAAGGAATGCTTACTTGCAGTAAACGGATAAGAAGATCGCCTCCTTATCGTACTTCCCAGAATCCCTGAGTGTTCCGTCCTTACGCATTCCCCACGTTGACCCAGGTTGCTTGGCGAGCCGCCTTCTTCCACGCACAGGCCGTATGAACGATATGCGCCGCCTGCTTAAGGGAAAAAACCGGAGCTCCCCGGCCTCCGATCGCGTTCAGCCATGACCTTACCTCAAGCGGGAGAGGCTCTTCCCCCTTATCCAGCGGGAAGGTCTTCGGGCCTCCATCACATAAAAGCACAATATCATTCCGGGGCCCGATCGAACGCAACACACCCTTTGTGCCTACAACTTCAATCTCCGCCCACCCGACTTTCCAATTGCCCACCGTAAAGTGAATCTCCATCGTGGCTATACGGCCGTCCTCAAGCACCGCTGTACCACGGATCAAATCGGGCATGTCGTCGAAGTTCGCCAGGTGGCGGCGCGCCGCCCCTGTGATTCGCTTGATCCTCGAACCTGTAAGTGCAAGCACGCCGTCTATTGCATACCACCCCAACCAATCGAAAGCATCGCCTTCTTTCGGATCCGTGTACCACCAGTTCTTGTTCCACCTTGCAAAACAGCCGTGCTGGTGAGCGACCCTCACACTTAGAACCTCCCCAACATGTCCCTCTCGTATAAGCCGGCATGCTGTACGGATAACGTAGGAAGATCGAGCCGTCTGGCCCGCCGCGCATACCAGCCCCGAATCCTTAAGCGCCTTGAGGATTGCAGCCATGTCTCCGGTATTTACAGCCACGGGTTTGGCGACATATACCGGCTTGCCGCGGCCCAAAAGATCAACGACCACTTTCGTCATGCGCGTGTTACGCGTGCATACGAAGCAAGCCTGCGCATCGGCGGCGACAGCATCAAGGCTGTGCACAAGCCGCACCTTGTACCTTTCACAGTAAGCCTCGGGTGTCATACCGATCTGGCTGGTAACCTCCGCCTTCCGCCGCCAGAGATCGCAAGCCAAAACAAGCTCAGCTCCAACTTTCCGGGCTGCGTCGGCAAAAGCCATAGGCCAATAGGCACTGTCCAAACCGACTACTGCGAGTTTCATTTCTTTCCTCCCCTCAGACATCGCAGATCCACACACCGAAACGAAGAGCGGCAAGCTTGTCAGGCCAGGTCGGGATGAACTCTTGGGCTACGTAGCCCTTATAGCCGGTCTGAAGTATCGCTTTCATGATGCCGGCGAAATTGAGCTCTTGATTCTCGTCCGGCTCGCCTCTTCCCGGAACACCGGCTACATGGTAATGGGCGATGTAATCCTTGTACTGTCTGATGCGGCGGATTACATCACCGTGCATGATTTGAACGTGATAAATATCGAAAAGCAGCTTCATACGGGGCGAATCCACCTTCTTGATCAAGTCAATGCACAGCTCCACATCGTCGCCGAAGTACCCGGGGTGTCCCTTCATGGGATGGGTATCGTCGCGGGTGTTGAGGTGTTCCAAGCAAAGATTAACGCCCTTCTTCTCTGCATAGCCTATCACCTTCTTCCAGCAAGCGACGCAATTGTCCGCCGCCTGCCGGTCGGAGATCCCTTTCACCCGCATACCCGTAAAAGTGATAACGTTCGGGCTCTGAAATTTCACCGCTACATCGATGGCTTCCCGCAACTTCTCAATGCAGAACTTATGATTCGCGCTGTCGACGGGCCCGACCTTAAACCCGTGGCTGCTTACAAGAGAAATCGCCATGCCTTCAGCTTTAACAGCCGGGTAATACTTCCTGTCGATCCCTTCCATCGCAGGCATTCCCATTCGCGCGCAGGCTTTAATCAAGCGCTCGGTAGGCATTGGATCGTAGCACCAACCCATAACCGAATGCTTGATCCGCCCGTTCCGTATCCTGTAGTCAGGCCCGGGTGCTCCGGTGCGGGGCAGGCTTGCGCAACCTGAAGCCCCCGATACGCCCGCGCAAGCGGCGACAGCGCCTGCAAGAAAGCACCGGCGGGTGGTGCGCGTGGTTCCCGAAGGAAAACCGTTTGGTCCGTTCATAGGCACTCCTCTCCCACTCGGGGTCACGAAAACTAAGCCTCGATTCATTGAAACCGCCTTCCTCCAAAATAGCAACACAGGTTGCTCCAGCGCCGGGCGCACAAACGCTCCTCTTGCGCTGCCCGCTCGTGCTCAGCAACAATAGATCGACAGAAGTCACGGGATTCTTGGATCGAAGTCTCCACGCTCAACAACCAGAGGACAAGACCGATGATCCGCACTCTATATGACCGTGCCCAGTTCGTAGATACCCTTGCGCCGCTGAGTGCCCGCTTTAGCGGGCGCATCCCCCCCTTCTCCCCAAAAAGGGGGGGACGGGAGGGGGGGGTATCCCGAGACAGCCGGAAGCCGAGCGGTCCGAATTCACCTCAACCCTTACGACTCTTGTCTCAAAGGCGCCGGCTCGAAACGTTAGATCCGACACAGATTTTTCGCAGGCTTGACCGGATGAACGGGAACATGATTCTGCGAATCATGCCCCCCTTTATAGGGACGCTTTTGCTTCAGCTGCTCCTTTCCGCTTTCTTTTTTTCTGCCCACACCTGTGCCGGAGCGCCGGACGCGAAACGGCCTCCCAACTTCCTTTTTATTCTGATCGATGACCTCGGATACATGGACATAGGCGCCAACAACCCGAATACGTTTTATGAGACCCCGAACATAGACCGCCTGGCACGCTCAGGGATGCGCTTTACGGACGGATACGCAGCAAACCCTGTGTGCAGTCCCACCCGCTACAGCATAATGACCGGCAAGTACCCGACGCGAGTAGGCGCCACGAATTGGTTTTCAGGCAAGCGCTCGGGCAGATTTCTACCTGCACCTCTCAACGACGTCATGCCGCTTGAGGAGATCACCATTGCAGAAGCCTTAAAGGCCCACGGCTATCGCACGGCTTTTGTAGGAAAATGGCATCTGGGCCCCACAGAGCGCTACTGGCCTGAAGCCCAGGGCTTTGACATCAACATAGCCGGCTGGAAGCGGGGTTCCCCTTCAGGTCGCGGTTACTTCTCACCTTACGGCAACCCGCGCCTGACGGACGGTCCGCCGGGCGAACACCTCCCGGTCCGCCTGACGGACGAAGCGCTTAAGATCATGCGCAAATTCAGGAACGCCCCTTTCCTGCTTTACATGGCCTACTACTCGGTGCACACCCCGCTTCAGGCGCCCAAGGCGCTTATCGAAAAGTACCGCGCCAAAGCCGCAGCCCTTCCCGATCGCAGCGCGCCGCAGTTCGCAGAAGAAGAGCAGGTGTGGCCCGTCAAGTCCAAGAGACGCGTGCGGATCCGGCAATGCCACCCGGTTTACGCTGCAATGGTCGAAGCAATGGACACCCAGGTGGGTCGACTTTTGAAAGGATTGGAAGACCTCGGAATCGCTGATCGCACCGTAGTGTTTTTTATGTCGGATAACGGAGGGCTCAGCACCTCCGAAGGACACCCGACTTCAAACCTTCCTCTTCGAGGGGGCAAGGGCTGGGTGTACGAAGGAGGAATACGGGAGCCCTTCATTATCCGCTGGCCGGGCGTTACAAAACCCGGAAGTGTATGTCACGTTCCTGTTATAAGCACTGACTTTTACCCCACGATTCTCGATATGGCCGGACTGCCGCCCATGCCCCAACAGGCAAAAGACGGAGTAAGTCTGGTGCCGCTTCTACGGGACAGCGGAACGATCCCGCGGAGAGCGCTTTTCTGGCACTATCCGCATTACAGCAATCAGGGCGGGTTCCCCGGCGGCGCGATCCGCCTCGGCGAGTGGAAACTTATCGAGCGCTACGAAGACGGACGGGTGCACCTTTACAACCTCAAGGAGGATATCGGCGAGCGAAACGACCTCAAGACTCGGTTCCCGGATAAGGTGAAAGAGCTGCGTTCGGCTCTTCACAGTTGGTACCGCCGGGTGGGTGCTCGGTTCCTCAGGCCCAAACCGGGCGGGCCCCAGCCTTGGCACCCTGAATAAGAGAGCGTTGTGGAAAGAACCTGTTCGAGGTGCAAGTCGATGATTAATTGTATCTCCGGCTTTTTCCGGCAATGCTGCGGAATCCGTAGCTCTCAGGTCCTTTGGTTGTTAATGGTCCTTGCGCTCAATGTGTCGGGAGCACAACGTGCGATCCGGCGCTCTGATGTCGTCTTTATGTACGACAATCCGAAACTCTATGAAGTTTACGGCTGCACGGTTCTGGGCTGGGCCGGAGCAGCCGACCCGCAACGCATTGCACTCGCCCACAGAAAGGGGCTTCGACTTTACGCCGCACATATCGGGTTTCGAACGGAGTTCAGGCGGGTCATCGACTTCAGACCCGATTTCATGCAAGGCGTGTGCCGCGACCTTGACGGAAAACCGATAACCGTGCCGTGGCTTTGGGATCACAAGTACAAGGGGCAACCCGCTTGGCACTGGTGCACGAACAGCCCGTTTTACCGCAGCTATTTGGAAACACGCCTTAAGGAGGTGGCCGCCGCGCGGCCCGACGGACTTCAGATCGATGATTACACGGGCACGGCCGGCCCGGCTTTCTGGGGCCTGGGCTGTTTCTGCAGATACTGCATGGAGGGGTTCCGTAAGTATTTGGTCAAGAGCCTTCCGCCTTCAAGATTCAAAGAGCTGGGTATTAAGGACCCGAGTTCTTTCGATTACGCAGAGTTCCTGCGCGCGCGCGGCTGGACTCAGCAGAGCTTCAGGAAAAACCGCCGGCACCTTCCGCTTTACAAGGAATTTCTCGACTTCCAGCTCAAAGAGGCCACAGCGTTTGTAGCGCGCTATCACCGCAAGCTGTGCCGGCTCGCCGGCAGCGAACTCACCCTAAGCGTCAATTCCTCAATGTCGAGGCCTGAAGCTCTGGCCATAGCCCCATACCTGAGCTATTTCTGTTGCGAAGTGAGTCACCAAGCGCGGAGTCGAAAACCTCCCACCCACCCTATTGCGGTGTATAAGCTTGGAGACGGTCTTAACAAACCGGTCGCCTCGACGGCCGGAGGCACCGACTGGGATTTTGTCAAAGAGCACAACCTGCCGGGCTTGGTACGCACTTGGATATGCCTTTCCTACGCATTCGGACATACCTTCATGGCGCCGCATCGGCAATGGTGCTACAGCCCGAAAAAGGGAACCCATTGGTACACCGGACCGACCGAAGAGTACGCATTCCTTTATCGCTTCGTACGGCGTAACGCTTCTCTTTTCGACAACTACGAGGCGGTGGCGCATGTGGCCGTTCTCTACGACAACGCCGCACGCCGCCGCGGTAAAGGCGACATAGAGGGAATCTGCATCGAGCTTGCAAAAGAAAATGTGCCTTTCACGGTTGTGGTCTCAGGCGATAAATGGCTGCCGATGCGCCTCCGCGCCGAGCAACTGAGCGATTACAAATACATTTTAATTCCTCCCGATATCCCCGACTCGAAACTTCCCGCGATACTGCGCGGGTCTCCTCTGAAGGAAAAAATCCTCAGGTGGCCCGCCGCCCGCCCGCGGGTTCTCGAATATGCGCGATCACTTCTTGTAATCAGAGGCACCGATCAAGTTATGGCCGTCGCAAGGCGG
>CAZGYL010000245.1:0-7335 GCA_964529985.1 uncultured Planctomycetia bacterium
TACTTTATGCCCTATTCATATTTGCCCCTGCCAAAATGGCAAAACTCGAACTAAGCCTCCAAGCGGTGACCGATTCACCCTGGCGGAAGTGGCGGGAAACCCGCGTGCTTGAACTTCAGACCGAGATCCTTGTCGGAACAGGCCGCACGTTCAGAGACACCGAGGGCAGACGCCTCCCGCAAAAACCTAAGCGACAAGACTACACATACGTGCCTTTCAGCATTGAGGACTACAAGCGCATGATTGAAGCGGGCATGAATTACTTCGGAGTAGCCGAAGGCTGCGGCGATTTCCTGCGCACTCAGCCGGTCTTTTGGCGCGCCTCGGCCGCGCGGCTTGACTTCCCGGCCGATCTTTACCGCAGCAATTACCTCGGCCCCGTCATGTTCATGGACGAGCCGACATGCATCATGATAGGAGACAAAACCGTGCAGACCACGCTGCGGTATTTCTCGGATGCGGCGGCGCTGATCCGAAAGCGGGTCCGGTCGTTGAGCCGCCGCACCCGGCGCGCCCTGGCTGAACAACTGCAAAAGCGCGGCATAAGTCTGGGTGATATGGTGCTGGAGGGGCCGGCGGTTCCCACTTGGGAAACCCGTTACGAAACAGCCTTTTACCAACTTGAGGGTGGTGCGGGCGGCATAGTGCACGAAGGGCGCTACAGATTGGATCGGTTCAATCGTTTCTTAAAAGCTTCCACAGGGATTTCTCGTCCTTTTACTGCAGAAGAAATGCTGCGCTACCATTTCGCCGTCCTGAGGGGAGCGGCCCGTCACTTCGGTTGCAACTGGGGAACGAGCATTTACGGCCAGGCCGACCCTGCAATAAGTCCTATCGCCTTGACCCTGGCTTATGACATGGGGGCCCGGTACCTGTGGTTCTGGACTTCGGATCACGAGCACCACCTCCCCTGGCCCGAGCAACTGAAGTTAAGCAAGATCTTGAAACGCCACCGAATGCTGAATTCCCGGGGCACACCTGCGAGTAAAACGGTGGTCCGGGACAAGCTGATTCTGATTCCTTACGGGTATTTCCTGGTGCTTGAGTCACCCACCGGCAGGCGCGATCCCGAGGACCTCTGGTGGATCCGCCGGTTGGATCCCCAAGGCAAGAACCCCTCAAGCCGCAGGTATCGAAGGCTTATGGAAGCGGCATTCAAAGAAATACGGCGCGCTCTTGAAGCAGGAGAAGATTTTGACATTGCGGTGGATGACGGAAGGCCGGTGCGTAACTACAGGAGCGTCGTGGAGCTCAAGCTTCCGTAGTATCCCGCAGGCGTTCCCTCAACGGCGTTTTCGAATGAGCTTTCTCAGTTCGGGCCACCTGCGCGTATTGAGCACATCGGCTGCTTCAAGCCCACCCCTGCGCGCCTGGCCCACACCGTACTTAATATCGTTGAGCCCCTCGACGCTGTGTGCGTCTGTGGAAACAGCGACTTTCACACCCAATTCCTTTGCCATGCGACAATAGACTTCGTTAAGGTCGAGACGGTTCGGGTTCGCGTTCAGCTCAACAAAGCAGCCGCGCTCCTCGGCGCCCTTAAGCACCCGCTCCATGTCGATCTCGTAAGGGTCGCGCTCGTTTATGATCCGGCCGGTGGGGTGAGCTATAATAGTCACATAAGGGTTGTCCATGGCCTTCAAAATGCGGGCCGTCTGTTTATCCCTCGAGAGCTTCGTTCCGTAGTGGACGGCCGCAACCACCAGATCCAATTCCTTAAGTATGCTGTCGGGCAGATCAAGGGAGCCGTCCTCCAAAATATCCACTTCTATGGATTTGAGAAGCCTGAAGTTCCTGAAACGCGCGTTGACCTTCGCGATCTCTTTTATCTGTTTGGCAAGCCGCGTCGCATCCAACCCGCGGGCCATCGCCACACGTTTGGAGTGGTCGCAAATCGCCAGGTATTCGTATCCCCTGGCCCGCGCCGCCTCCGCCATTTCGAGCAGGCTGTTCCTTCCGTCGGTGGCTGTGGTATGGCAATGCAGATCTCCGCGTATATCCTCAAGACGCACCAGCTTCGGAAGCTTCCCCGCCTCGGCGGCCTCGATTTCACCCTGATTCTCGCGAAGCTCAGGTTCTATGAACGGAAGCCCCACAGCCTCGAAAACTTCTTCCTCATGCTCGCCGCCCACCCGCCTCCGGCCTTTGAAGATCCCGTACTCGTTTATCTTCAAACCTCGCTTCACCCCGCGGGTACGAATGGCCACGTTGTGGGCCTTTGAGCCCGTGAAGTAGTGAAGCGCCGCTCCGTAACTTTCACGCGGGACGAATCTCAGGTCCACCTGAAGGCCCGACCGCAGAACCACCGAAGAACGGGTTTCCCCCCGGGATAGAACCTCTGCCACATCCTCATATTCCGTGAACCGATCCATTACCTTGGAGCCTTTCCGACCGGTCACAAGTATATCCGCATCTCCGACGGTCTCCTTTCTGCGCCTGTAACTCCCCGCCACCTGGACTTTCTCAACGCCGCTGGTCTCCTGCAGCATAACCACCAGAGGTTCGACGAGTTGCTCGGCCACAGCCAGCAGAAAGCGCTTCTCCTCCCTGTCCGCCTTCTGAAGGTGTTGGAGAATCTTCTGTTGGATCTTTTCCCCGAAGCCCGGAAGATCTTTCAACTTCCCTTCCCGGACCGCTTTCTCCAGCTCCTTGAGGCTCTTGACCTTGAGCTTCTTGTAGACAAGGGCCACGCGCTTGGGACCGAATCCGGGGATCTTCAGCAAAGTGATCAGCGCTGCAGGCGTTTTCTTCTTCTGGTCTTCCAGTTTCTGGAAACGGCCGGTCTGAACGATCTCAACGATATGGTCCGCCAGACTTGACCCGATACCGGGAAGCTTGGAAAGATCCTCCCCGGCCTTGACCATTTCGGCTACGCTTCGAGATAATCCCGCAACGGTCTGTGCGGCGTTTCGGTACGCGCGGATTCGGTACGCGTTTTCACCTTGAATCTCCATCAGATCGGCGTACTGGTTCAGTAATTCGGCGATTTCGATGTTGTGGATCGGCATGGTTTCCTCACCCGTTAAGCGCCCCGCCTGCTGAGCATCATACCGCCGCATTACCGCCCTCGGAAGTTTTTGAAACTTGAGAAAAGAAAGAACGATTTTTGACCTTGACAAAGGGCGGGACGTTATTTAGAAAGTCGGATTCTGCGGTTCGTTCGGGTCCCGTGCGAGGGAAAAGGCGCCACGAAGCGGCGGGAACCGGCCCCGGCCGGTCCGGCCGCAAAGCCTCCTTAAGACTCGAGACGGAAACGCAAGCCCCATACGAGGTGTGAAAGCAATGAGTAAGACAAGCACTCTCACATGCCGCAGGCGGCCCGCCGGCATAACTGCCGGCAAAACGGTGCCTCCCTGGCTTAACGGAGGAGTCGACATCTACCGTCTTTACCAGCTGTCCGTTCAGGATCCTCCCCGGGAAATAAGGTTCATTCGCAGAACCTTCCGCAACCTCAGGGGCAGGGATCCTTTCAGGCTGAGGGAGGATTTCTGCGGAACGGCTTATTTGGCCTGCGAATGGGTGCGGCGCATACCCGGTGGAGTGGCTGCCGCTGTGGACTTGGATCCCGTGCCTCTGGAATACGCAAGGGAGAAACTCCTCCCTGCATTAGGGAGAAAGGCCTCGAGGCTGAGCCTGATTCAAGACGATGTGTTGCGTGCCCGCACCTTCCGCGCCGATGTGATAACCGCATACAACTTCTCTTACTTTATTTTCAAGGAACGAAAGCGGCTCGCACAGTATTTCAGCACGGCCAGGCGTAACCTGGTTTCCGATGGAATCCTCTTTCTTGACATATATGGAGGACCCCAGGCTCAGCAAATCCTGGAAGAATCAACCGAGCACGACGGATTTACATACGTTTGGGAACAGGCGACGTACAATCCCATCACCGGGGAAATGCAGTGCTATATCCATTTCGATCTTCCGGGCGGCAAGAGGATAAGGCGTGCCTTTTCCTACAATTGGCGGCTTTGGGGCCTGCCCGAAATACGGGACTTGCTCAGGGAGGTGGGTTTTCGGGAGGTCCTCGTTTATTGGGAGGGTACCGACACCGAAACCGGCGGCGGAAACGGAGTATTCAGACTTACCACGCGCGGCGACGATTCGTTGAGCTGGATCGCTTACGTTGTGGCGGTGAAGTGACCGCCCAAGGAATGCGCAGAACCGGAGCCGGCGTATTCGGCTTAATAAACAAGCATTGCATCGCCGTAGCTGTAGAATCTGAAACGGCGCCTAACAGCTTCTTGATACGCACGCAGCACGCGCTCCCTGCCTGCAAAAGCACAAACCAACACAAGCAGGGAACTCCGTGGCAGGTGGAAATTTGTAACCAGGGCGTCCACCCATAGGAATTCAAAAGGCGGGTAAATATAAAGATCCGTCCAACCGGAAAACCCGCTTTCAGGGGTTCCCCGCCGTGCGGCGGTCTCAAGCGCCCGCACAACAGTGGTTCCCACCGCTACCACCTTTCCTTCTCGTGCTTTGGTTTCCTCCACCGCACGAAAGATTTCCGGTTCCACCGTGCAGAACTCTTCATGCATGTGGTGATTTTCCACACGCTGCGCGCGAATGGGCAGAAATGTGCCCGGTCCTACATGAAGCGTTACCGAGGTGATTCGAATTCCCTTCTCCCGCAGCCTTTCGGTGACCGCTTCGGTGAAATGCAAACCTGCGGTCGGAGCCGCCGTGCTGCCTGATTTTTTCGCGAAAATCGTTTGGTAGCGCTCCCGGTCCGCCTCGGTCGGAGGCCTGCGTATGTACGGCGGCAAAGGCGGCTGGCCGAGCTTCTCCGCAAGTGCAAGCGGATCTACGCCGGCAGGGAAGCGGATGATCCGATCCTCGCGCCCTTGGACTCTGGCTCCGACTTCAACTTCCGTGCCGTCTTCAAGCACCACACGCTCACCGGGCTTTACGGCCTTGCTCGGCCTCAGCAGGGCCCTCCAGTGGCCCTCAGGCCCGGGCCCCAGGGCAAGAAGCTCCACCCGCCGGCCTGTTTTTCGACGCGCCCACAGCCTGGCCGGGAAGACCCGCGTGTCATTCACAACAAGCAAGTCTCGGGAGCTGAGCAAATCGGGGAGGTCACGGAATCGATGCTCCCGTAATCCTTCCCCGAAGCGCTCCAGGACCAGCAACCGGGAGCGATCACGCTCGCTGAGCGGCTCTTGGGCTATGAGCTCAGGGGGCAGCTCATAATCAAACTCGCGTACGTCCATACGTATGTCGGTGCGACACAAAAGTTTACAGGAAGTCGCGGCAACCGCACCTGTCGTCCTCGCCGCGTGTCAAGACCAAGGATACGGGCCGAGGAGAGCATGCCAAGTGACCGGCTGCAATTCGAGAGGCGAGCCTTCTGAAGGCGCACAGACTTTTTTGCCGAAAACACAAGCGGAGGGTAGTCTTTTTGGGGCGGACTGCCGCCGTACCGCACGGACGCGAAGGGTAAAAGGGTAGCGCACGGAGGCGTATTATGCTCGGTCCAATTCCATCACCTGCGATTTCCATCGGGACCGACTTCACGCCTCTGACCGACCCTATCCCGCAGGCAGCCGAGACGAGGGATAATCCCCGCCAGCCGGCCGGCACCACCCAGCCTGTGGAACTTCCCACGGATCGGGTGGATCTGCCGAGCGAAGCGCGACAGCCCGGCAGCCGACCCGGCGACGGTGAATCCTCGCCGGCTACCGCTGAGACGTCCCCTGAGTCGACCCTGCCCCAGAGCAGCGTGACGTTCCGGGTGCTGAGGGACGTCGACATTCACATTCAGAGCAGGGTCATTGACAGGGCGACGCGGGAAGTCGTTCGCAGTGTCCCCCCGGACCAGCTGATCGACTTCTACGAGCGGTTTCCGCCTGCAGGACTCGGTCTGGACATGGAGGCCTGAAGCCCCGGGATTACGGGCCTACCGGCGCCGCAGGAGGCCGACGCAGTAGGTCCAATCTTACATTTTTGGGGACCGTACGGACGTTGAGGGAGGTCCGAACTACGTGATAAATGCCGAGATCTTTCTGCGGTTTCTCCTTCTCCTTGTGATCTTGGCATGTTATCCGGGCCTCTCACAGCTCCAAGCAAGACGAGCCGGCGCCACCGATACCCTGCTTCTAGCCTTCTGCGCATGGGGAGTCGGGGTCCTCTCCGATCTCAAGGCCGATTCTCCGGCTGCCGCAGCCGCCGCCGCTTCGCTGGTCCTCGTTGCCGCAGCGATCGTCGCAGCGGTTCCCTTCCTGCGGCACAAAGCACGGGAAGAACCGCCTGCGGCAATGTTCGTACCGCTCTTAGGAGCTTGCGCTGGTTTTTCGGCAGGCGCCGGTCTCGTGCTTGCCGCCTGCAGCGTCGCACTCGGGGGGCTGCTGCTTGAAGTCCTAGCTGGGCCGAAACCGGACGCTCCTCTTAAGAGCACGACCGGCAATCTCCGGGCTGTTACGGTAAGAGCGCAAAGCCTTCGCGGATTGGTGGGGCGCATTGAAGCCGCACTTGAA
Organism: uncultured Planctomycetia bacterium; assembly: GCA_964529985.1. GTDB lineage: Bacteria > Planctomycetota > UBA8108 > UBA8890 > UBA8898 > CAZGYL01. The sequence continues at coordinate 6,477 of CAZGYL010000245.1, forward strand.
CGCTGCGGACTGCAGGCGCGCTCACTAACGCTTGAAAGCCACCCAGGCGAGAAAGAGCTGATTGTGACCTTCGAGGTTGCGGTTCCGCACAAGGAAGCGCTGCGGGAGCTTCTGGACCGGCTCAATGAAGTTGAAGGCGTTCTGGAAGTCAGCCTGGGCTGATATCCGCCTCGCTCCGGCCCACATGCTCAATTGCGACCGTACCACACCAGCGCTATAATCTTGTGATTTTGGGCGGCGGCGGGACACCTGGAGTTCCCCCAACAACAATTCCCAAGGAAGCGAGGACGACCGTTGATCGCAAAGATCGCTTTAGAGGACGGGTCGGTCTTCACAGGCCACAGCATCGGCGCTCCGGGCGAAGTGGGTGCGGAGGTCGTTTTCAATACGGCTATGACCGGATACCAGGAGGTCTTTACCGATCCGTCCTACCACGGGCAGATCGTGGTTATGACCCAGCCCCACATCGGCAACTACGGGGTCAATCTGGAGGATGAAGAATCCGATCGTCCTTACCTGAACGGAGTCGTCGTCAGAGAGCTCGCCCGCAGGCCCAGCAATTTCAGATCTCAGCAATCTCTGGGCGAATACCTCCAAGCGCGCGGTGTGGTGGGAATAGCGGGAGTCGATACGCGGGCCATTACAAAACTCCTGCGGGTTGAAGGCTCTCTGCGCGGAGTGATCTCAACCGAAGAGCTCGATGACGAAGCACTTATAGCAAAGGCCCGCGCCGTACCCGATATCGTCGGACGGGACCTTGTAAAACCGGTGACCGTCAAGGAACCCCAGAGGTGGACGCAGGGTTTTCATTCACCCTTCGCTTTTCGCTCGTTTAAAGAAAGCGCGGAGGGACTCCGCG
>CAZGYL010000246.1:0-7288 GCA_964529985.1 uncultured Planctomycetia bacterium
GGTAGACGACCGGGACGCGCAAGAGTTCCTTCAGTATCTGCTTGGCGGTGGAAAAGAACCCGTGGATTGTTCGGGCGGCAATCAATACGAAGCCGGTGACGCCAACGACAACGAATGGCTCACTATCGCCGACTATCTTGCGATAAGGCATGCGGCAGGCGGCGGGCGGGAGTTGTCTCCACCCGCACAGTGCGGACCCGATCCGGATGACGCCCAGCACGGTTTCGATGAGGTGGATCCGCGCTACCGCGTTGTGACCGGTTCTCTGACCCTCCACGGTTCACCGGGGCAAGATCAAACCGCTGCGGTGCCGATCCTCGTGGAAGCTCCGGGAACAGTTACCGCCGTCACACTGATACTCAATTATGACATGCAAGCTTTGACGCCCTTCGACCCGAGCTTGGGCGAGCCCGAACCTTTCCGGAGCGAATCGGGTACGACCGCTTCACTTCGCGGTGAGGGTTTCCTGGTGCTCTTTCTCTGGGCGCAAGAGGACGGCGCCGACCTGCCGGCCGGTCCGCCCGGAGAGCCGCGGCAAGTGGGCACCGTCTTTTTCCACATTGAGCCTTTCGCCACAGTCAGGCCTTTCACTCGGGCGCAGAGCGCGCAGCCGGCCCGCCTTCTTTACCGTGCGACCGTGGTCGACGGCGATTTCGGCGACCATCACCCGCAAAGCACGGTTGCGGATTACGAGTTCGTGCGGGCCAACAGCAACAACGACGACAAGGTGGACATTGCAGATCCGGTTTTCACTCTCGCTTATCTTTTCGGGCAGGGAGACGCTCCGAACTGCTTTGATGCTGCGGATGCAAACAATGACGGCAAGGTGGACGTCGCCGATCCCATCTACACCCTGGGATACCTTTTCGGCGGCGGCCCCCAGCCTCCACCGCCCTTTCCTGAGTGCGGGATCGACGCCGGGCCGGAGGATCTTCTGGATTGCAATCCCTGCTCCTGCGGTCCATACACCGCGGGTGATCCTTGCGCAGGTCCCTGAGCGCCGCCCTCCCAGCGCCTCAAATCTATGTACAGGAAAAAATCCGCGCTCTGTTTTCTAAGAAAGAAAACCCGCAAGGTTGTCTGCAGACCGGAGGGGCCCGCAAGTTCAGATGTCTGAACTCCCCGGAAGAATCCCGGGTGCAGGAGTCCCACCACCGTCCGACCCGGCGTCCGGTTAAAACAGAGGGGAGCTCGGTCAGGCTGGAATATACAACAGAACGGGATACGTTCCTGGGCCGAGACAATACGGAGAACTTCCCAGCAGCTTTTCAGTTTCCTATCAAGGCGAAGGTTTCTTCGCTGCTATTTTGGGATCGATGAGCACGGTCCCGTCTACCAGGTACCCACTTTGCCCATACAGAAACGGAATGTACCAACTCTTTTGCCTGAGCACTCCATCGATAAGTGCGACGCCTCCTGGGACCTTGTCAATTGCGTCTTCTATGGCGTTTTCCATATTTGGGATGCCTGTCGGGAAAATCAAGATGATATGCTCAATATGTTCTCCCGTTACTCTCTTACTACTTCTTTCAAATTCTGCTGCTCGAGACCATTCGACGTTTCTTGTAGATATGATGGTAAAATCCACCAACCTTTGGACACAGCCGCAAAGGGAGAAACCGAAGAGGCTGAGCAATACACAAAATGCTATCCTTCTCATAGCGCCTTCTCCTGTGCAAAAACGTTCTGTACAGATTTTTCTATAACTTTCGTTGGAAGCCGCTTACGTAACCGAGCTCCGTTTCACTACCGGCGTTCTTGATTATGTTCGGAGTCCAGAGGCTGGTCAAGCTCGGTGGTTCCGAATACGACCGTTCTTCAGCTCCGGAGCTCGGGGAGATATCTACGGCCGTACTCCCAGAACCCGCTTATTTCAACGACAATCGAGGTTACACGTAGAATGCAGAGATTGCCAATCGGAGAAAAGTCCAATGTCTTTTCCCGTAAGCGGGCCTAAAAACGATCGCCAGTTGACCTCGGCTTTCGAGTTGCCCACCTCGATCCCGAGTACAATGCCCTTCCAATCCTTGATTCCCCTCGCGGTCATTACCGCTTGAGAAACAAGCTGTCCGGCCTGGCGGACTTTTTCGTAGCGGGCATCGAGGAAAAGATACTCCCACTTTTCAGTTAGCCTCGTACGCCAGGCCTCAAGCTCCTGATCGAGCTTCTCAGTGAGACGTAAAGCCTGAGAGCTGGGAACCTCGAAGCCGACTTCCATGTCGTCTTTTATGATTATGGTGATCGCGGCGGCAACTCTGGGTAAGCCCTATTCAGGATTAATTCCAAAGCTCTCTCATCCGATCAGAATCAATGTAGCGGCTCATAGCGACCTCCTTTCTTGAAAGACGATCCAATCTTTTCCTGGCAGATCGGCTGTGAGCCGGTTTTGCATGAGCTGAGAAAGTGCGGCCCCCCGGGTTTTCCCTTCTTGGGCGTTATTCAAACAGAAGGTCGTCCAGTTCCTCTCCCCGGGGCGATGGTCCGTAATTGAGCATTATCGCCGCTATGCGTCGGGATCCTGCATCCACTCCTATGAAGGTGACAACGTCGTTTCCGAAGCCGCCTCGGGTAACGCTGAAAACTTCCTCGCCTTCTTCATCATAGGCGGTAAGGGTGGCCGTGATACTCCCATCGCCGTTCCCTATATACATTCCAACCTTCCGAACCGCCGGATCAAACTCGGCACGCAGGGGCACCCCGGCCGATGAAAGAGGCGGCCTGGCGAAGTTGACAAGGGAATGCGTTCTCGAATGTGTCACGCCTTGACGCACTCTGTCGTCCAGGACCTTGAGGGTGTTTCCCCGCAGGGGTACGAACACCACTCCGGAATCGGCGTACTGATCGGTAATCGTTTCCCCGGTGGTTTGGTCCTCGAAGGTTATGCGCACGGCGTCCGGTCCGAACTCCCTCTCATCAGTCAATTCCGAAGGGTCGGACTCGCCGGAGGTGAGAAGCACGCTCACCGCACCCTCGACGCTGGCCGAGAGAGCTATCGGCACCCCTGGGTCGGATTCCCTTATGTATTCAAGGTTCGCCTCACCGTTGACCACCCGTGCGCGGGCCAGGGGACGGCCCTTCTGAAGGGCCGTGATCACTGCGCCCTCGATTTGATACCGCACTACCATGCCGTTCTCGCCGGCTTCCACGCCGTATTCAAGCGAAGCGCCGTGGGGCCACGAAAGCCATATCTCTTGTGTGGGATCCCCGAAGGCGTGCCATAAGACGTTGTTGTCGCGTACGTTCCAGTAGCTTGGGGTTCCGAACGTCTGGGGCTTCCCGATTTGGGTGTACATGTACAGTTTCCCGTAATTGAGGATATCGGCCAGACGGCGGATAGTGGTATCGGATCCGTAATTGGGCAATACTTCGGGAAAAAGGGCGTCGGCGAAGCCAAGGACAAGTACACTGTTAGCCCAAGTGGGGCTGTTTCGCGTATCGCCCAGGGCTCCCACCACACCGCCGTGAGGATTTCTAAGGAGCGCTTCGAGGAAGTACACGCCATTGGTTGTCGTGCGGTAATCTCCTTCCGCTGTTTCGTTGTCGAAAAGGCCGGTCGCACAATCGATGCTGAAAAGGACAGGCAGGCGTTTCCCGTTTTCGAGGCGCCCCACGTCGCTGGTGCAAAACGCGGGAGAGGCCCACCCGCTTTTTCCTCCGTGGTCCCTGTGGATGATAAGAAACCGCCCGTCGTTCCAGGCGTTTATGACGTCGTTGGTATCCGCGTCCCAGGCAAATCCGCTTTCAGGTCCAATTTCCGGAGGTAAGGGCCTGTCGTCGAAATACCGCCGGGGTGTCGGGTCACCTTCGTAGCTAGGGTGGTATCTCGTATCGGTCGTGTAAAGCCGATCCACCTCGTACCCCTTTGCGATCATCACGTCCCGGATCAGCTCCACGTTCTCGATAAACGCACGGGTGGTCTTTCCCTTGAACAGGGAGTATTTGTCGCAACATTGGAAATAGGCCGGAAAGGCAGCCCGCCGATAGAATGACTTGCTTGTCGGTGGGAATGCTTCATAGCCTATGATCTTGTCAACTACCTGAAGGGCGTTTTCGAGAGTGTCGACCGGGATTCTCGCGACGCTGAGGTCCAGCAAGTCAGTCACTTCCCCATCACCGGCCAGCGGTATTGAGTAGCCAAGGTCACTTCCCGTTGTGAAGCTCGAACGTGTAAAATAGTAGAAAGTCGGAATGAACTCGGCATCGCCGAGAAGCAGAACGTAGGATGGGCGAACGAAGCACGTCAGGAACCGGTTTTTGATAAAATCACGTATCTCGGTATTGGAAGTGCCGATCCCGCCCTCTGCCTGAGGCCCGGTTTCGAACACCTCGGTGGAGATCCCTTTGGCGATTTTCCACTCCCTTAGGCGATCGGCAGCCTCTCTGAAATCGGGGTGGGTTATGATCAGGAATTCTGCGCCCAGGCACTCGAACTCGGAAGAGATTTCGGGAACGTTCTCAAGTGTTGCCTCGAAGTTCACCACTGCCGCACTGACCAGGGGGTCCTGGTTGAACGATTCGAAGGGATTACGCGACTGCTGGGTAACAAAGTATCCCTTGGAACCTCTGAATTCCACAGACAGCTCAACCCCGTGGTTCAGGATGAGTTTCTTGCGTAGCGGGTTGTATTGAACCGGTGCGACGGTGATTACGGCGAGCGTCAAGTCCCGTCTTTTTCCCACCACCTTGATCGCAGCCGTTTCGCCCGGGTAAAGCGCATCAACGAGATAGGCTTCTTCGTCCTTGACAAAAGGCGGATCCATAAAGACTTCAGGCGGAGGAAGATCCCCGTTTTTTGCCGGCGGAAAGTCTCTGTCCACCGCACTTTTCTGTTGGGGATAGAGGTTGATGCCTTCGAGGGTTTCCCTCGCGTTGACGCTTACATGGAGTACGGGTTCTGCTCCCACCGGAACTGCTATCAGCCTGAAGAAGAGAGGGACGCCCGGCTTGCCGATCCGGTCGGACCCTCCCATGGCTTCCGGCACCGCCAGCCCCGGAATGTGAATTCGACTGAATGTTTCGCCTTCCCTTGCGACTGTCAGCAGCCGGGGACGCGGAAAGAGGATGTGCGCCGCGAAACGGCTGGAATCCGATTCGGAAACCTCGAAAACCGGTTCGGGAAGCTCGCCGCAAGGAGGAAAGCTCAGGCAGTCGAGGCCGTCTTCCGTGGGATCCACGCCGCACGCCGCAGCAGGGGAAGGCAAAGGTCCTGCCCCTGCGAAAAGGAATCCCAAAAGCGCGATGGGATCCGCCATGTCCACGGCTCCACTGTCGTTCGTGTCGGCTGCGTCCATACAAGGCGGACGGGCGCCGTTTGAAAAAAGAAAACTCAGAACCGAGATCGCATCCGCGATATCCCGCGTTCCGTCAGCGTTGATGTCCCCGCGCTGAAAAAAGGCGGACTGCGCTGAAGCCTGTGGCACAAAGGAAGAAAACAGAAACAAGAACACTGAAAAGACCTGCGACAAAAATTCTGAAAAACGCATGCCTGAGCTCCTTTCCGCCGGGCCCCCTTTAACCTTACGCTGCGGCCTCCTCTTGCGGGGATCGGAAACAACCGGCCTTCCGGCCCGAAGCAGAGGCCTCACTATACAAGACGATGTTTTCAGCGCGGTGGGAGGGGAAACTCCACGGATTCAGTTAAAAAGGCTGTATTCTGAACGCTGCGCGGCGGCGTTCGGCTGGGTTTCAGCCTCCTTCAAATCGGCTCTCGACAGCGCGTCGACCCACATATGGCCCCGCGTTTACGTGAGGGAGATCACGGCAGGAACCGAGAGCACTACGAGCCCAGATCGACGCTCCGGTTGCGCAGGCCCTGAACCGATCACAGTCTCTCCCGCACCCCGCGGTCCGGCCGCCACCGGTTGTTACCCCAACTTTCCCATTTTTTCGTCCCAGGTACAGAGAAAAGCGGAAGGACAGGTGATTTTAGTCATTGACGAAGCACACCTTCTCGAGCCAGCTTCTCTTGTGGACCCCAGACTTCTTATGAGTTCGGTCTTTCGCCACAGCCGCCCCTCAAGCTCATTCTGGCGGGTCAAGAGGCCTTGGGAGCCATTCTCAGACGCTCCCGGCATGCAGATCTCTTGAACCGAATAAGTGTAAGGTACCACCTCCTGTCCTTTTTGGTCCTGACTTGGCAGCGATTGTCAGGATGGCGGACCGAAGGCGGTCAGTTGCTCGGATCCGTAGCCATAGGCGGGATAAGCACTTCAAGATGGATCGGCACCGCTTGGCGCCGGTTTTTTTAGTGGTACCCCCGGCAGGATTCGAACCCGCGACCTACGGATTAAGAATCCGCTGCTCTACCGACTGAGCTACGGGGGTGAAAGCTGTGATTGTAACCTAAGGCGCGTGTCCTGCAAGACCTCCGGGCGGGTTCTTTCAACCGATCTGCGACCCCTTCCCGAAAACCAGTCCTCCACCCTGGTGCCCGGCAAGGCCGGCTGCAGCAAGCATAACCAGCTCAAAAAGTAGAAAAACCCAGCTGACCTCCCCGCCCACAATCCACCAGACGACTAAGATCAGCCCCACAAGCGTTACCACCACCCCGCAGACGATCTTAATGACGATGGGCCTGCTGTAACTGCCGTTCAGGCGCTTCTGCCAGTCTGAATAACCCGACAAGAGGACTATAGGCATAGCCGCAAGCACAATCATCAGGTTGTATACCGCGGCCGTCTTCAGCCCCTCATGCGAGAAAATGTTTCCCAGCAACAGGAGAAGTACAGAGGCCGGCAAGACGCCGTTCGGGACATGCACACTTATCGGGTGAATCCGAAATCTGGTAAGAAGCGGCCCGACGCGTCCTATAACTCCACCTGGCTCGGCTTCAGCCGGTGGTGTCTCGGGCTCCTGGGGCTGGCCCTCGCCGGAAACGGCAGGGGCCGCAGCGCTTTCACCGCTTTCCCCGCCACTCTGGGCCCCAGCTTCGGAGACCTGAACGAATTTCTCCCTGGGAGCTCCGCACTGGGGACAGCGTTCAGGCGGCTCTTCCCCCCGCATGGTGTACCCGCATACAGTGCAACGCCAAGTAGCCATGAGTCACTCCGCCGGGTTCCTTTTCACGCCGGTTCACTACAGAAAAGATCGGCTCCCCCAAGGCAGAAGTCCAGTACCGAGCGGCACGGAGCCGATCCCCACCTTCGGCAACCTACACTGTACTCCCTCCGGCCGAGGTGCCACAACCTCATACTGCGCAGGCCATAGCAGGTCACCTCGCCGTAAGCGTTCGGCGAACGGGCGTTCTTGACTGCTTCCCGCCTTAGCTTTGTCATCAAGGGTTTGTTGG
>CAZGYL010000247.1:0-7277 GCA_964529985.1 uncultured Planctomycetia bacterium
CGGTGTTATAGCGCCCTCCCACACCTTCTCGCGCCATTCTTCGTTACGCCTCATAATCGGAACAAGCCGGCGTGCAAGCTTGATGAGAGGATCGCACGATTTCTTCACTTCCTCGATCCCCCCCTCCACCAAACGCTTTCTAAAGGCGGGATCGACAAGCTTTGTAGTTTGCGCAAGCCGGCGTGCGGCTTCGCGCGGCTCGCCCAACGAAGCCACAACCCGGGCGAAGGGATCCTCCCGCGGGAGGTTCTCTAAGGCGCTGCGCAACGCTATCTCAAGAAGGACCGCTTCGAGGTCGCGGTAAACGGGAGCAGGCGAGTAAAGGCGGAAGCGTAACTGCGGAAGCTCAGCTTCGTGGAAACCGTCCAGACGCTCACTATCCGGTTTCAGGACCTCTTCAACGTATTTTACGATGTTCACCGCAAGCATACCCAGACGCGAAGGGCCCAGGGATTGAAAACGCTGCAGGAAAGCGCGCTCGCCGTACTTGCGGTATGTTTCCGCGATGCGTTCCCAAGCCCACCCGAAATTTTTCCTCAGTTCCGGATCAGCTTGAACGCGTTTTCGGAGTTCTTCTTCGGCACGAGCGCGTTTCGCCATGAGCTCGGGGTCGCGCAGACCGGCGTACTCACCGCTCAGGGCCTTCTGAGCGTTTCGGTTGCCGAAAATGTACACAAGAGCCCGCCGCCTTTGCTCGGGTCCTTTGCGCGCGTAAGCCTCAAGAGCTTTAAGTGTCCGCTCGATCTGCCGGAGCCTGCTCGGGTACACCTTTTCGCGGAGATAAGAAAGCTGCACCATGGTGTTCAGCCGCTTTGTGCTTCCGGGATGCCCTGCAACAAAAACAAGCTGCCCCTCATGCACACCTTGCGGATTCCACTTCAGAAAGTCCTCCGTTCGAAGCGGTTTCCCGTTCTCCCAAACCCGAAGAAAGGCCACATCAAGGTCGTACCTGGGATACGTGAAGTTATCCCAATCTCCGCCGAAATAAGCGGCCCCGCGCTCCGGAACCATAACAAGCCGGACATCGGTGTACTTCCGGTAGCGGTAAAGCCAGTACTCACCGCCGCGGTACAGGCTCACGACATCGGAGCGTAAACCCGTCTTCCGGAGGCTTTCCCTTTCAATGCGAGCTATTGCAGCTTTCCTGGCGCGCATAGCTTCGCTCTCGCTCATACCGGGCTTGAGTGCCGCAAGAACCCGTTGCGTTACATTCTCCATGGATACGAGAACGTTCAGTTCCAGATCGGGACAGGGGAGCTCTTCGGCGAGCGTACGGGCGTAAAAACCTTGCTGCACCAGATCGCGCCCCGGACTTGAGAGTTTTTGGACCTGTCCCACGGCTACGTGGTGGTTTGTTGCAACCAGTCCGAAAGGGCTTACGAAACTACCCGACCCTCCGTCCATAAACCTGACGCAGGAAAGTCTCACGTGGTTGAGCCACTTCTCTTCAGGGGCGAACCCGTACTTCTTGAGGAGAAGTTCCCGAGGCACATTGTCAAAAGGCCACATTCCTTCGTCAGGCAAAAGAAACCCGGCAGGGGTAAGTAAGAGGGCCAAGGCGACGCGCACTTTGAAGAAGAAGCTCCTCATAGCAGCCTCCCGTTCTACTTGTTGAGCATTTCCTTCGGTTTACGGAGACCTTCGATTTTATGGCGCAGCGGGTCGGCCGGGCCAGAGTGCTGTTTCGCCGCCTGACTTGACAAAGGAGCGGGAGACGCTATAATCTCCCTCATGTCGATAGACATACAAGGCGCCGGCGGGGTCCTCGGGTTTACGGCCGGGTGCAGCGCAAGCAAACCCGGTAGAAAGGAGCGTCATGTCCCGGAGTTTCTTCCCTTCACTGGGTTTCTCCTCTTTTCTTTCAGTCTTTCTTCTGAGTGCCGCAGGTTCGTCGCATGCCGCCGAGCAACCTTTCCGCCGTGGCGACGTAAACGCCGACCGTTCGGTGGATATCGCAGACGCCGTGAGCACTCTGAGCTTTCTTTTCGGCGGCTCTTTCGTGCCCCCGTGCTTGAAGAGCGCCGATGTCAATGACAGCGGAGCTGTTGATGTAGCCGACCCGATTTACCTCTTGGGGTTCCTCTTTAACAACGGTCCCGCCCCGGCTGCGCCTTTTCGCGGCTGCGGAACCGATCCCACACCCGACAACTTACCATGCCGCCGCTTCCCTGCATGCGAAGAGGCGCCTCTTGAGGAGCCGAGTGTAGAGGTACTCCAGTCGGACAACAAGCGACTGCTTGTGCGCCTCCGGCTCCCTGAGCCCTTACTTGAGAAAATCAAAGTCGAGGGAGAGACTTTCCACCAACTTACCGTGCCAGGGCTCGAGCCGCCTGAAGCACAGGGGGGGCCAGCCGACACGGGTTCCCCCGGCGTGCCCTTTCTTTACCGCTTGATAGGAGTGCCTCGAGGGGCCAAACCGCGTTTCAGAGTCCTCGAAGCGGAAACGGAAACGCTCGGCGGAATAAACCTTTATCCGCGCCAAGAAACCGCGTTCGACCGGGATTGGCCTCCGGTCAAAGACGGAGCACTGCCGCCTCCTGAGTTCTTCATGGATCCGCCTTTTGCGCTGAACGAAAAGATCTACAGCACAAATGCCTTCTTCCCTCCGCAAACGGCCTTACTTCAACTGGTCGGACAAGTGCGGGATCTGGTGCTGGCTCAGGTTGCGGTCGCCTCGGCGCAACACAATCCGGTCCGGCGCGAACTTCGCTTACTTAAACAGCTTACCTTCGAGGTGATATTTGAGGGCGGAGGAGCTTTTCTGACCACACGGTCCCTCAATCCTTTTGAGGCGCCGCATTTCGCCCCTCTGGTGCAAAGCGCTGTGCTTAACAGAAACGCGGTGTTTGAACACATTATTGATTTCCCGATAGGTACGCTCCCGCCTTCTTGTGTTGAGCTTATTATCATCACACCGCCTCAGTTTCTTCCAGCCGCCCAAGCGCTTAGAGACTGGAAGGTCCAAAAGGGTATTTCAACCCTGATCGCTCAGACAGGACCCACCTCTTCAGGCGGTATAGGCACGACAGCGACCCACATCCGCAGCTTCATTCTCGATCGCTACAACAGCTGCTACATCAGGCCGTCCTATGTCCTTCTCTTGGGCGATGCTGAATTCATTCCGCCCTTTTACAGGAGCACCTCCGGCAGCTCGACAACAGGAACGGATCTTGATTACAGCCTTATGACGGGCAGCGACCTGCTTGCCGACCTTGCCGTTGCGAGAATACCTGTCGACACCCTCCAGCAGGCCCAAACCGTGATCGACAAGATTATAAGTTACGAAAAATCACCACCTCTGAATAACAGCTTTTACAAGACCGCCGCCTTCCCTGCGTACTTCCAGTGCTGCCGAACGGATATGTCGCAGCAGGGGCGTACTTCGCGCGCGTACATTGAAACAATGGAACTTATCCGCACGCCGCTTGTCGACGCGGGCTACACAGTAAAACGGCTTTACTTCAGCGACACAACGTACCATGGCACCTACAGCGGCGACCCGACGCCGCGCTGGTACAGGAATGGAGCCGCGCTTCCCGCGGCGATAGGCCCCGGGAGCGGTTTTGCTTGGGATGCAGATAAGCAGGATGTGATCGATGCGATCAACGACGGCTGCTTTCTTCTTATCCACCGCGATCACGGCGGGCAGAACGGCTGGGTGTTTCCCCGCTTCAGAACCTCTGATGTCTCAAGTCTGAGCAACGGCAGGCTCCTGCCGGTGCTCTTCAGCGTTGACTGTGCTACAGGACTTTTTGACAACGAAACGGCTTCGGGCGATTACGGTACGACCGTAAGCGGCGTTTACCTGCTAGAATCGCTGCTGCGCCGCGCGCAGGGGGGCGTTGTAGGTGCTCTCGGCGATACACGGAACAGCCCCACCTGGGCGAACAACGCACTTACGAGGGGATTCGCCGATGCCGTCTTCCCGAACGTACTCCCCTCTTACGGGACAAGTACTCCGATACGGCGCTTGGGCGATATCCTGAACTACGGAAAGCTCTACATGTTCTCTCAAGTAGGGGTACCGCAGAGTGCAGGATCAATATCCACCAATCAAGCCTCAAGCAATAACGTGATGTGGCATGCCTTCGGAGATCCAACGCAGGAGATTTGGAGGCGAAAACCGGTCTTGCTTGCTGTGGGCGCCGACATCGTCCAGGCAGCCGCTGGAATCATCGTCAAATACGAGCATGAAGGAGCCGTTATTACGGCTCTTCAGGACGGCAAGCCCGTTGCTCGGGGTGTCGTCCAGGACGGTGCCGCCCGCTTGCCTTTTCTTTCCGAGCCGGTGCCTCTGGGTGAGCTTACGATCTCAGCAAGCGCCCCCGATTCGGTAAGTGCGTTGCTTCAAGCCCCCGAGCCCGAACCGCGCGACCTCACAAGCGAGCAGGCTTTCAGTCCGAAAGCCACCCGCCTCACTTTCGAGGACAGGAAGTTCGGCGAACGGGTCACGACCCAGTACGCTGCACTGGGCGTCAGATTTCAAGCAACCGACCGGTCTTCTTATGCGGTGGTCATAAACGGGAATGTGCGCGGAGGATCGACCATCTCACCTGACCACTCACTTGCCGTTTTGTCGGAGAATAATCCCAAGACCGCGCTTCTGATCCTTTTCGACCCACCTGTAAGGAAGGTTGGCATGTACATCGGCAACGGTGCCAAAGGCGTTACAGCGACCCTTACGGCTTTCGACCGGGACGGCAAGGAAATCCTTACTGTTGAGCGCCGCGACTTTCCAAACTCGGTGATGACGTTTGCAGGCATCGATGCGTTGACCGAACGGATCGCACGCGCATTGCTTGACTACGGCGCCGCAGAGCGAACCGAGGAGTTGGACGACCTCCTCTTTGAGTAATCGCCTCGCACAAGAACTTCCTTCCGGTTTCGGCTTACGCCGAAACCGTACTCACTGCGGCTTGCGGATCCGCCGCCAGCATATCCACGGTGCGAAAAGGTTGAAGACCAGGGAACAAGCGGCAAAGAACCAGCAGAAGTTCACCCAAGGATTGTCGAACTTCCCGAACATGTTCCCCCAGAAGCCCCCCAGCGGGAGTGTCAGAACGAGCAATACGACACTTCCCGCAAAGGGAACGAGCGACAGAAAAAACGCCCATTTGCGCTGGATAAGCAGGCATGTGACCGTCCAGATGTTTGCCACAACATAAGCGCCGGCCAAGGCCACCCCAACGGCCTCAAGGAATCCTTCCGGCGGGCCGACGCCGTGATACACGACGATCAACGGAGTGCCTCCGTGTGTTTCAGGAGCATGGTTCAAGAAGATCCGCCCCACAGGAAACCACCGTACAGAATGTAATAGAAAAGAATTCCAAGAACAAAGAGAGTGTAACTTGCAGTATGGAAAAGAATCAAGAAACGGGTTCCGTTCCTTTGCTCCGGCCCGGTGCTCTTGACATAAAGACGATAGCCGATCAGGTTCGCCAAAGACGCAACCAAGCTTCCGAAGCCGCCCACGCTGACCCCCAAGAGAAGGGCTTTCCAATCGGTCGTAAAATCAGCGAGAAGAAGAGTAGCAGGTACGTTACTCATGAACTGGCTGAGGAAGGCCGAAAAGAGGAAAACGTGGCCCGGGTGCTCAAGTCGGCCCGCAAGAATCGATTTAAGATTCCCTGTGAGGCCGAAAAAACATGCGAATGTGAGAAGAAGTGCGTAGTCGACCTTAAGGCTCTTTCGATCCCAGAGAAGCGCACAAAGGAGTACCAACGCGCAAGCTCCGATCGGAAGGAGCTTCAGGATCACCCCAACGGTGACCGCCAAGAGAAACACATACAAATGGAGCGCCCCCGGCGCATGCACCCCGGGGCGGCGCTCTTGGGGTCTGCGGATCTTTCCCGCTGTGAAACCCGCTGCAAGAAGCAGAACGGCTGAGAGAACTGCGACAAGCGGCGCGATCGTGCCCACGAAACTCCCGAGACTCACCTTGTAGAACCAGTAGATAAAAAGGTTTTGGGGATTTCCAAACGGGGTGAGTGCCGAGCCGGCGTTGGCAGCCGATATGACCAAAACTACCAACCAATCCTTTCTTTCGATATCCAAGCGGAGAACCAGGGGCACCACGATCAGAACTGCGACATCGTTTGTTACAAAGGTGGAGAGAATCGCCGTTGCGAGAACAAACTTGATTCCCGCTCCGCGCCCACGCGAAAGAAAACCGGCTACGAAGGGGAAAAATCCGCTCCTTTCCAATCCTTTTATCGCAGCGAAAAGAGACCAGAGAATAAGCAGAACCTCACCGTCCTCGTATGAATAGGAAGGGAGTCTCTTCAGATAGACCGAAGAGGCTGCAAGCCCGAGCGCGGAAGCGAAAAGCAATCGTTCTTTCAGGACGAATTCAACCAACTCGGGCCGTATCGCACCTGTAGAGTTCTTGTTGGAGGCCGCCATACTAACGCGGGGCCCTCACCTCATCTGGCGGAGTGCGGCAGAAACATATCTTCGGGCTTAAGGCCGTAGCGCCGAACCGCTTCGATACACCTGGCGAGGCTGATGGGCCGGTCGTCGAAGTTGTTGGTTCCGAAAGAAAATTTCGCGCCGAGTTTCTTTGCAAGCCGGATAAAACGTTCGTGAGGGAGGCCGCTTCGGGCGTTTATCTCAAGAGCCACGTTGTTCCTGACCGCAGCTTCGATCACGGCCCGCATGCGGGATTCGGTCCACAAAGTGTCGTACATTGAAGAGACCTGAGGCGGCAGGTAAGTGGGATTTGCAAGAATCGATATGGGCTCCGACAGTACACGAAGATTGTGGCGAAGGTACCGATCCATCCACCGCTGCGGATCACGGATGCGGTACTTATCGCTCAGCCAGAGTTTTACCGGTTTATCCCTGTCTGTCGGCATCGGCATTATCATGGTGTCGGCGAGCACGTAATCCAGACGCTTGAGGAGAGACCGGTCGTGCTTGTAGTACCAATCCCGGTCATTGACTTGAAGACCCACAAAAACAGGCATCCCTTCAACGCTGCGCAGGAATTCTTTGAGCTGCTCGTCCGTTTCAATAGGCCAGCCGCAGCCGATATTCCGCAACACACCGACTCCGATGCCTGTCGAAGCTTGTCTCCAAAGGGCTTTTTTCAGGGTCATGCCGCCGCGGATGTGAACGTGGTAATCAACCAGCGGGAAACAAGAACGCGCAAACTCCCTGACCCTCTCAGCCGTAAGACCGTAGGGTGCTCCTGCATAAGAAGAGAGCGCCCGCTCGGGGCCCGCCGGACGGAAGCTTATTCTCCTGAAACGCACCGCACCGCCTCCGCCGGCCCAGCC
>CAZGYL010000248.1:0-7246 GCA_964529985.1 uncultured Planctomycetia bacterium
GCCTGTACTTGTATGTGTAAAAAGAAGCGTCGCGGGGATCGCCCGCAGGCCCCACAGCTTCACCGCGCTCAACCTTGGTGAGGTTTCCGTTTCTGTCATACGCCCTCAGTGTCCCGTAGAAACGGTCAGAGGAGCCGAAGCCCGAAAGTTGTGAGCTGTCAGGAGAGGTCACCTCAAGGGTCAGCCTGCCAAACTTGTCGTAAACGTACCAAACGGCGCCTTTTGTAACAGCGCTGTAATCGACGTACTGGTAGCGCCTGTTAAGCCTTCCTGCACCGTCCCAATAGGTCTCTGTGCTCAGAAACTCACTTACTTGGGCACCGGAAAGATACTTGCGCGTTCTCTTGAGGTACGCAGAGGAGCTCCCTGTCGGAAACGCATCAGGCACATTCACCCAGTCATAGACAAACCGCGTTTTCTTGTTTCCCGGCTCGGTGATACTGAACGCTCTGTCCTTGGCGTCGTACTGTGTCGTGGTCTCAATCCAGACGGTCTGAGTTACTTGACGCCTCACTTTGACCTGCCTGCTCAGGGGGTCGTAGTAGTGCTGCGTGCTGTAAGTCTCCGTGTCGCTTCCCCGCTTAAGCTGAAGCAGGTTCCCGCAGGCATCGTAGTAATACCACGCAGCACCCAGAGAAGCGCCGCCCGGCGGCAAAACCGCGGTTACAAGCCCGTCACCTTCGCGTTCGTAGGTTGTAGTCTTGCCCCGCGGATCGGTCACCGATACAAGATCACGCCTTGAGTTGTAAGAGTACTGGGTGGTAAGGGCCAGGCCGTCCGGGTCCACAATGACTTTCTCAAGGAGGCTCTTGGAGTTTCCCGTGGGGTAGTAGTCGTACCGGACCTTCCTTAGCAACTGGGTGTCGAGGTAGACAGATTCGTAAGTGACCTGGCCGTATGAATTGTAGGTGAACGACTTAAAGGCGTTATGAGAGGTTCCACCGAATGAAGCGTCGTCGTTGAACTCGGGGTAATCGATTCGGGTAAGATTACCTGAAGAATCGTAGCTGTATACCGTTTTCTTGCCCTCAAGGCTCTCATCGTCTATGTCTTGATCGGGGCCGCTTACCACATTGGGAGAAGCAGAAGCAAGCAGCATGCCGAAACAGGTGGGATTTTCGCTGCTGTTCGGCAGATCGTACTTGTAAAGGTAAACGATGTCGCCTGAGTCCTGCTCGCCGTCCCCGTCATCTATTACAAGCTTAACAAGGCTTCCGTAATAATATTCGCGCCATTCGATCCGGCCGGTCGGATCCTGGATCTTTGTCGGCTTGTTACAAGAGCACCCGCGTTCATAAAGCCACTGCGCAAGCACTGTCTGACCGTCACCTGTCATTATCGTCTTGCGAAGCAGGCCCGCGCTGTTGCTCCCGTTGGTGTAAAACTCCATCTCAACCTGCTCCAAATCCTCCCACAGGCCCTCAGAGCTGTAGCCGTGGAGCGTGTAAACCGTTATGCGGTTCCCGGGGGAGGAAGGGGCGAAATTGTGGTAGCTGAAGGTGTACTTGCGGTAGGGCGTAGGATCGTCCGGATCTTGGGTTTGAGAATTTGGATCGAGCTCAAACCCCCAGACCCGGTCAGAATCGTAGTACGTGATTTCGACCGTTGGATCTGTGCCTCCCGCCTGCATTGAAAGGGGGTCGTAGAGCTGCCTCAGGTTGTACTTCATGTCCACCGAGGGGTTGCCCGTATCATAGACGTACTTCACCTTCCTTTCGCCTTCAACGGAAAGAAGATTACCCTGGGCATCGTAAGCGTAGTAGGTCGTTGAAGAGTACTTGACCTCGCTAAGCACCGGATCGAACTCCGTACCGGAAGTACGCTTGTACGTGACGGAATTCGAGGGATCGGTGCTTTGGTAGATCTTTGTTATATAGCCTGCAGAATCATACTCGAAGACCACCTCGATCCCGGTTGAGGAGGTTATCGTTGAAAGCTTCCCGCTTACGTCGTAGGTGAAATCAAGATAGTTGCTTGAAAGGCGGCCGTAGATGCGACTCAACTTTCCGAAGACCACGTCGTCTCCCACCTGGGTTTCTGTGAAAACAAGCCGGCTTCCGTCCTTGCGGCGGATCTCTTGACTGTAGGCGCTTGTTGAAAACTCAAAGGTGTCATAAAAGCCGGGCGGGGAGGAAAATTCCCCAACACCGTCCCAGACATAGCGATCGCGCCTGCCGTCACCGCGGTAAAAGTACATGTCACCCGTTGCAGAGGCTGTGCTTCCAGTTGCCGTTCCATAGCGAAGGTACCTGGCAAATACATTCATGTCCCAGCCCACAGCAAGCCGGCTGTGATAGCGGATCTGGCTCCTGTAGGTCCTTCGAATGGAAAAATCAATCCCTGGAACCGGCAGGCTGAGATCGGTGACCGTAAGCTTGTACTCCCCGCTGTGGCCGAGTACTTTGCCGCGTTCGGAAAAAGCTGCGCGCCGAGGTGAAAAACCCTCAGGACCTCCTCCCCAGGCACCTCCACCGAAAACCGCACCGTCATTGAGGGGGCCGTCACCGGGACAGGTACCGCAGATCGTTCCCTGGCACCCGTCCTCGTTGATAAGAAGCGGAGCTGTGCCGTCATCGTCACGGCCTATATCCGTCCCCGTATGCGTGGTGTTCCAGAAATCAAACGGAGGATCTTGGGTGCCGCAGGAGGCGCAGGCGATCCTGCTTCCGAAAAGGGTCTCCAGGATACCTGCCTGCTTTGCCTTCTCCATTTTGCAGGGAGCTCTGCTTGCAACAACAAGCGAGAGATAACTCTCATTGCCGTTCCGGTCGATTGCAACGAAATCAACCGTGTTAAGCTTCCCGGGCAGGGCGACCACAACCGCTTCCCGCTCGGGGCTTTCAACAGCAAGTCCCCGTTCGCCGGCAACCCTGCGGCCGGAGAGGTTCCAATGCCTTGAAGCCCAGAAGGATTTCTCCCTAAGGCCGTACTGAAAAACAAAAGGGCCGTCACCTTTGAGGGCCACTTCAAAATGAGCAAAACCGCCCTCACATACGATATCCTCACCGGCAGGGAGGTTTATGATGTCTATAGCGGGCCCCTGGGAGAGCGCAGGTTCGATCTTAAGAGTCGTATCAAGGATAAACGGACTTCCGTCCTTCCGTTTTCCCTCAACACGAAGCGGCACTTCACCGAGCTTCTGCCGCTGTGCAACCCCCACAACCAGGATGAGCCCTTGGGAGTTACGCACCTGGAGCTCAAGCACCGCTGTCCCTGCGCTTTCTATGCTTGCGGTTGTCTCCTCACTGAAAAGGACATCTTTGCAGTCAAGATAAACCTCATAGGTGCCGCCGGGGCAGAGCGTGCGGGGCCTGAGAAAGTAAGAAGGCCCTGCTTCCTCTTGGGCAGTGCCCGAGCCGCCTTCTTTGAAGCTTGCAGTACCAAAGACCAAAAGGGCGCTGAGCCCGAACGCCAAAAGGGCACAAAGTGTAAGCGTGCGTACACAGAAACGTTCCTCAGCCATTTTGAGTCTCCTTACCTCCAAGTGCCCCCTTATCCTGGGGCTCCAAAGCCCGGGGGGTGTGTAAGCCTTGAGGGAATCGGGGAATCTCAGGTATGCTTTCCCCTTCCATTACCTTAAGTATTTCTTTGAGGCGAGCTTCGTACCTCTTTCGCGCAGCTTCGCCGTAAACCTTTTCAATGAGATCAGGCTGGGTTGGAAGCCGCTTCAGGCTTTCTTTGTAAAGCACCCTTGCCGCCTTGGGATCGCCGAGCTCCTTTTCGGTTATCCGGCCTGCAAGGCGAAGGGGCTCTGGATCGGCGGGGTCAAGCCTTGAAGCAAGCAGGTAAACCTGCCTTGCAGCGCGCAGGCGCCCGGCCTTTCTGTATGCTGCGGCAAGGAGTTTAAGAAGATCGGGATCAGGTGGCAGCTCTGCAAGCGACCTCTCTGCAACCTCGATTCCAAGCTGTGGATTCCCGCCCCACTCCAAAAGCGCTCGGGCGTAGTTTCGCCGGCAGGTGGCATAGCCCGGGTCGACTTTAAGGGCGGCCCTGTAGAACTCAAACGCCTGAGTATAAAGCTTCTTCTCTGCAAGCAGAGAGCCTGTGTTTTGAAGGATCTCGCGGTACGGAGCTCCGATCTGCTTCAGCCTCTGGAGCACCTGCAGAGCTTGTTGGGGCTTTCCCCAGGCGAAAAGGCTCTCTGCCCGGTGGGTCAGGATATCAGCAAGAATGCAATCCTCGGCACTGTCGCGCCGGCTGCCTTTCCACCTGTAGTGGGAATCAAGTTGCGTGAACCTGTAGGAGCGCCACAGCTTTTCTTCTTCACTGGGGCTCAGAGGCTTCCTTTGCCTGTCTACACGGTAGAGGATCCCCACGGGCTGGAATCTCTCTGTGGGTATCTGGGAGATCGCTTGCTTGGCGTTTACAAATACAGGCCTTCCAGCCTTATCAATGAGCCACCTTTGGGCTTGGGCCCTGGGCATTGAGCGAAGTCGGGCAAGCTCTGAGGGAGAAGCTCCCAGATCGCTAAGAACGGCGGGATCCAAGTACCCGTATTTATCGGCGACAATGACATCCGGCCGCCTGTTTTCAACAAACTGGAGGTAAAGCACCGGGAAAGTGGCGTAATCACCTGTTGGAATAAAAATCGAATTCGGGGGCAGGGTTCCAAGGACAGCTTCCGCATACTCCCGCGCAAGGGTGGAGCAGCTTCGATCCCGCAGGGGATACTGCCACAGGAGAAGCCCTCCGACGCAAAGGGGGTAGAGGGCTCGGGAGCCTAAGGGCCCCAGGGCGCGGGCGAGGTTTCTCAGGCCGAAAGCCCCAGGCACCGAGAGCAGGAAAACAAGCGGAATGAAAAACACCCGGTTAAGGTCCAGGGTCTGCTTTTCGAACCGCACCGAGAGGAAGAAAAGAAGCCCCAAACTGAAAGCTCCGAGCGCAGCAAGTCCTGCCAGACGGAATGCCCGCCGGCGTCCGACTTCAGTGCGCAGAAGCGACCCCAGTCCAAACAGCGCAGGCAATGTGATAAGCGGGCCGACCTCAACAAACCCCAGCCGCACCAAGTACGCAAGGCGGTCGAGCACCGGGTGAAGGGGTGGTTTTATGAGGCCTGCATACTGCCTCCTGAGAAGGTGTGAGAGGAACCCGCTTAGCGTCTCCGGATTGCCCCAGTCCATAGGAGGATCGGCAAGAGAACGCAGGGGTAAATAGAGATATAGGCTTAGGCCGAGCAAGAAAAACGCTGCTGAAGAGAGTACTGCAGCAGGCCTGAGAAGAAGCGCCGCCCTGCGCAAGAGCACAAGAACCAAAAGAGCAGGCCCTATGAGAACCAGACTGGGGTGTGCTGTAAGCGAGAGGCCGAAAAGGTAGCTTACAACAAGCAGGTTGGGCAGGGAGGGGGCTTTGAGAAAAGAGAGGCAGCCGTGCAGGAGAAGCAGGAAAACAAAAGCGCTTAGAGCATAGACCTCGGTTATGGTTGCCTGCGACCACACAGTGCCGCTGAATGCAGCAAGAAGTGCTGCAGAGGCTGCCGGGAGCTTCTCAGCGCCGATTCTGCTGCAAAGAAGGTAAAGGAGCGCTGCGGCAAGGGCCATAAAGAATCCCGAAAGCAGGTTCAGCCTGTAAGCAGGCTCACCAAACGGCAGGAGAGTGACGGCAAGCTTGCCTGCGAGCACGTAAAGCGGGTAACCCGGCGGGTGAGGAACACCGAGGGTGGCTGCAGCTGCTGCAAGCTCGCCTGCATCTTCCCCGGTTACAGTGGGTGCTGCAGTAAGGGCGTAGAAGGTGAAACAAACTGCAAAAATCGACAAGGCCAGCACAGCCTCTCTTCGACTTGCAGTCTGAGTTTTCGCAAGCTCAGGGGCTGCTTCTTGTGCCTGGTGTTTCTTTTTCAACACTTTGTGTCCGTTCTTTTATGGAAGCGCCTGCAAGTACAATCCGCTTGTAGATCGGCTCCCCCTGCAGTTTTTCAGCCAAAGCCCCCAGCGCAGTGAGATCGCGGGCCTCACCCACTTGCCCTACAAGAAGTAAAAGAGCGCGGCTGAGGGGCTCGCCGGGGCGTTTTTCAACAAAACTGTAAAGCCCTTTCCGCTGAGCAGGGCCGAGCCTGAAGGTCGCAGGGGCAATTAGACAGCTTTGAGTGAGCACAGCTTCCTTTGCCCGGCTGGGCTTCCCTGCCCTGAGGGAAGGCAGGAGAAGGGAAAGGAGTCTCCCTGAGGCCTCGGGATCTTTGCGCACAAGCGCTCTGAATCGGGCCAGAAGCAAAGCTTGCGGGATCCTGCCGCCTTTGGAATTCAGAGCGTTGAGAAACGATTCGAAGGTTACCTTTTGAAGCTGTTTTCTGCGTTTGCGGACCAAGGCCTCTGTCTGCTCTTTGTAGCGCGCAGCAAGGTGAGTTTTTGGCTCCTCGGCGCGTGGTTCCGGCTTTTCACCTTGCTTTGAAAACTCAACGAGGGTAAGGGCTGTAAGCGCTGTAAAAGCGCAAGCGGTTGCGACCGGGAAGGCCAAAAGGAGGATAAGCGTGCGCTTCATTGCAAACCCTCGTATCTCTCGATCACAACAGGGCCCTTGCCGGAGATCCTCGGGCAGAGGAGCCCGAAGAGAAGTCCCCCTGCATATGCAGCATGCAAGCAGGGCAAAATGAAACAGGAAAGAAGCCCTGAAAGGGACTTGAGGCGTAGAGCCACTTTCACTGAAACCAAAAGTGCGTACGCTGCATACAGAGCCAGAGGAAAGGCCCAAAGCAGAGTAAAACCGCTTATAAGGCCAAAAGCTGCAAGAAGCGCCGAAGCTGAAGCGCCCAGGGCGCCGAACATTCGCAAGGCCGTAGCTGGAGAGCTCTGCTTCCGGGCCAAAGTGCCTCGGCCTCTGCCGTATCGACCGACTGCAAGCAGGAAAGAGCCTACCGAAGGCCAAGCCGGCCTGCTTATGCGGGCTTCCGGGTCGTAAAGAAGGTGCCAGCCTGAGCGCCCGAGCCTGAATAGAAGATCGTTTTCTTCGTTCGGATAAAGCGCCGGATCGAATCCGCCTGCAGAAAGAAACGCGCTGCGTCTTACAGCCAAGTTGCAAAGGATAAGGTCCCTTTCGTCGGCCCGTCGCAGGGCCCCGTAAGGTCTGTATCTTGAGGCGCTTCGGCCCACAACGAGCCTCTCGCACAAAAGAGCGCTGCAAAGTTTGCTTTGCAGCGCCCGGGCCTCAAGGCACGCAGGGCCGCCTACTGCTGCAACGCGCTTTTCAGCGCTTAGTACAGCTTCGTATCTGCGCAGGAGGCCCGGTGCCGGGAGGCTGTCATCGTCAAGGAAAA
>CAZGYL010000249.1:0-7229 GCA_964529985.1 uncultured Planctomycetia bacterium
GAAAAAGGCAAGATAGCGGTAAAGAAGCTGAGTGTCGGGCGAATGGGGGCGGGGGGCATCTTCCGGGAGGTTGTCAAGGGGCTTACCGGCGCCTCCTCGAAGGCGTGCAAGGGGTCTTACCCCTCGCCTTGCAAAAACCACGTTACGGTGGCCGTCAGGATATCCGCAGCTCCGCTCGTAGCTGTACACAGGTGTAAAAGCGCCTGGTATGGTAAACAGGTCGGTCGTTTTTTGAATGAGCCACCAGGAGTACTCCCTGCCACCTCCGTTATCATGGTCTCCGTTGCCGATCCAGTCCAAAGCAGCTATGTCGATCGCATAGCGCCACATGTCCATAAGAAGACCGTCACCGCCGCCGTCGGAGGAGATTTCGGTGTGCCGGTGGAACTCGCCTCGGAGCAGCCTGAGCTCCTTCCCGTTGACTGAAACGCGGGCGGTGCGTACGCGGCGGATATCACTCCGTTCGGAAAGTGTAAGATCCGAGGGCTTACCCGGTTCGGGAATCGGAACCACTTTAAGCTCGGGCTCATTGCCTTTTGCAAGCGGTATATCAATCAGCGCAAGGGTAAGCTCGTTGTTTACAGGATCTGGATAGGGTCTCGGCGGCGGGACGCGGTGGAGCTTAATTCCCTTGCTGCGCAACTCCCGTTGCATGTACCAGGGTATCCTGCCTGCAAGATTCCACCTGCCGTCAGAGGCTGTGACAAGGATCAGACCACCTTGCGGCCGCGCTGCAAGAGAAGGCCTTTTATCAAGCAGGTTGTCGCTTTTGTCGCACAAAACAGGCCCATGCCACGTATTTCCCCGGTACCACACAACGTGCTCGAGCCAAACCGTGCCGACAGAAGATCTGTTGCCGGGTTGGGGAATGCGGCAGGCAAGATAAACCGTGCCGTCGGGACCGCAGGTTATCCGCGGCAGGGCAAGCTTTGGTGAACGAGCCGTCCGGGGCCGCTTGGCACCGCGCCTGCCTTCTCGAGGCAATGCTGCAAAGGCTGAGCTTGCCTGCGAAGTCGGCTCAAAAAGCTTGTTCTTCCAAAGCACCCGAACAGCAATCGAACGCCGCTGGTAGAGCGCTACACCTTCTTTCTCAAGCGCCCCCCAATCCTTTCCCCACTTTTCGGGGCTCACCTCATAAGCGATCCAAAGGCGGCCTTTCAGGTCAAACGCGACGGAGGGGCGCATTTCGCCCTGCTGTGAGGTTGCAACGGGAATGGGCTTTTGAAACTTTCCGTTCCGAAACAGCCGCGCATAGACATCATAGTCCCCTTTTGAATAAGTGTCCCAAGCGAAAGCCACAGTGCCGTCCGCGCATGCAGCTACCGCAGGGGTCCATTGATTTCCGGGCTGATCGGCTACAACCAGCGGGCTTCCGAACCCCTTTCCTTCCTGGCGCACAGCCAAGATATCAGCTTGTCCGTTGCGAAAAGATTGCCATGCGATCCAGACCCGGCCTTCACTATCTGTGGCTGCGGCAGGGAAGGTGTCGGGCCCTTTGTTTTGTGATATGCGGAGGGTCCGGCCCCAGCCGGAGGGGCCGAAAGGCCGCGCGAATATATCCCAGTTGTCTTCAACTTGAGCTCCCCAAACAACCCACAGCCTGCCTTGACCGTCTTCGGCTAAAGCGGTCCGGTATATATCCTGGCCCGGCTCTGTTACAGCGATTGGTCCTTTCCAGGAGTCGCCTTCCTGAAGCAGGAGAAAAAGCTGGTCGCCTCCCGGCTTCTTTGCAAGGAAGCTCAGATCATCCGGCGGCTCGGTAAGCCGCGGCCTGCGTTCGAATCCCGGAGCATGCGTGAATGCCACGTACGCAACCGCTATGGAGCCTTTTGAGGTTATAACGGCTGCGGGAAAGTCATCCTCCTTGGGTGAAGTCAAGAAAGTGACCGAGCTGGAAATGCGTTCAAGTCTTACAAGGCCTCTGAGGAAAAACCTCGGTGAGCCGAAGGTCAAAGAACCAAGGGGACAGGTGAATCGTCCTTGACGGGTTTCAAAAACAAGCACTGTCTGAGGAGTCGTATCTGCGAGCTCAAAGAGGAGCTGCACCGGCCGCAAAGGCATTGTTCGTTTTCTTTGGGCGGAGAACCAGGGAACCATATGGTGGGTGCTTGCGCGCCAGCGGTTTCCTTCAATGAAATCCCTCGGGTCAGGCGCCGGAAATCGTATCGAAAGAAGCCGCCCGGCTCTGACCGTAAGCGACCCGTCCCATACGGTGGGCTCAGGAGCGCGGGGCCCGCCTTTGGGCCTGAATGTAGCCATTAGGGTGACGTTGCGCAGAGGGAAGAGACCCGCTGTTACAGTACTTTTTTCTTTTTTTCTCCTTAATCGAAGCGCCTTACCCGGAGCGCCGTAAGAACGGGGCCCCGGAAGAAGGAACGACGCTGCAATCCCCGCAGCAGCAACAACCACAAGGGCAAAACCCACCTTTCGAATCGACATGTGCGACCTCCTCCGTCCGCCTTACTCCGCGAGCCGCCGCCCCCCGCAGTCCTGCAGTATACCAGCTTCCGCCGATCCATAAAAAGGCGCAGAGCACTCCTGCGGTTTTCTACTTGAGAACGGCCCCGAACCAAACCGGGCTTGACCAGCCGATTTCCCCGTCTTCCTGGATCACTCTCACATACCAGTAAGCCTTTCGGGGCGGGGGGTCAGCGTCGACAAATGTAAAGTGACATTCTTTGCCGCCCGGTCGGGTTGTGTAAATAAAACGGTTGTTCCTGCAGATCTCAACCCGCTCAATGGGGGCGGGGCAGCGCACGGTTACCTCCACAGTGACACTTCGTGGAGGAGGTTCTTTTCTTGCTTCTCCCATAAAGAGGCCGTTGACCCGTACGTCCATAAACATGCGGGCGGCCGTCGTGCCGAAGCAGTGCCTGAGCCTCAGGGCTTTTAGGATTTCAGCACGCGTAAGCTTCGGTGCAAAGACACATGCTTTGCCCAGTCCACCTCCGTGATCGGGGCTTGCGATGACCCCGATCACGATTCCGCGGGCCCAGGCATCTTGAAGGAAATAGCCGGGCCGGGGTGTCGTGCGCACAGCCTCTCGAGGCGTTCCCTTGTATTCGTAAGAGCCTCGCACCTGGAAGATCTCAGCTACAGGCTGGGCCACAGGGTCGGTGAAGTTCCAGTCTGTAGGCACGTTCCCGGTGTCGGCAAGCTGATGGGGTATGTGCACGAAATCCGCCTTAAGCTTGCGCAGTTCCTCCCACACTTGAGCCGGAGTCTGTCCGTTTCGAGCGTTCCACCACCTGGGGAAATAAGGGTCGCCGAGAATAAGGTTGCGGTGGCCGTAGTATCCGTAAGGGTGTTCAGCGCTGTAGCGCTCGAAGCTGCTGGTCCATTCCTCTGCAAGGAAGGTAAGAAACGTGTCCGGATCTTCGTTGGCCCGCGCAAGTTTTGCAGAGTAACACCACAGATAGGGGTTGATGTTATAGCCGTGGTCGGTCGTGCAGGCGAAATCAAGAGAAACTATGTCCCTCATGTGCTGGTAGCTTTCGTCGATCGATTGATCGCCGAGGCGGTTGCAGACAGAGACATCGGTGTGCTCATGGAGATCGCCGTAGAAAAGTTTCAGGGTCCGGCCTTTGTAGGTCACAGAAGGTGTGGGTGCATCTTCGCCTCGAGCCACCCTGAGGGTGAAAGCTTCGCAGGGATCCGTGGGCTCGGGAAGGGGTTCGAGCGGCAGCCGGCCCGGGGCGCTATCAGGAAGCTTGAGACCGGCAAGATAAATTCTGCTTACAGCTTCAAGGGTGCGGTCGACATCAGACCAAGACTGCGGAATCGTATCAGCCTGGAAGAATATATACGCCCTTGAGCCTACGAGGACGATTGAAGGCGGCCTGTCCATTCCTTTCTGCACGCTTACAGGCCGGGGCTCAACCCAGCCGCCGGGCCCGAAAGTGGAGAAGTAGACATCCCACCCTGCTCTGGGAAGCCGGGGCCTGAGAAACGCAATGTGGAGGTTCCCCCGGCGATCGAAACAAGCTTGGGCTCCCTCGCAACGCTGCATGAGAGGTGAGCTGCGAAGGTAGTCCTTCGGCCCGAGCAATCCACGGTCTGTTATCTTTCCAAGAAGTAGACGCCGCGTGTTCGTCGTGCCGACTCGGTATCCGGAGATAAGGGCGTTTTCATAAATGACCCACAGCTCGTCGCCGTGGGGGATAAGCACCGGGTGGCGGTCCACTGTGGGGGCTTTTGTGAGACGGCGCTCGGGCCCCCAAGCTGCACCCGGTGCCCTGCACCTCAGATAGACGTCGTAGTTGTTGTTCCGGAAGCTGTACCACGCTGCACACAGAGTGCCGTCTGAAAGCAAGGCGACCGAAGGCTCATAGTTTGAAGAATCGAAAGCAGAGACGCGCTCCGGCGTTCCCGCCTTTCCGTCCCGCAGTTCTGTACAAAATATCTGGTGCGTGCCGGTGCGGTTCGATTCCCAGAAGACATAAAGGCCGGAGCCGTTCCAGACGCCTGTGGGTTTGCGGTCGCAGCGCTTATCGGAAGTTACGCGCACAATTCTGCGGGGGCCTCCCTGCGACAGAGGAACAGCGTACACGTCCCAGTTGCCGTCCTTTTCGGCCGCATAAAGCAGAAAAGCACCGCGCCCGCCGGGCACGACCCGCAAGTCAAGCAGATAGGTTCCTTTGCCGCCGAGAATCTGCCAGGACCCGAGGCGCTCGACTTGAAGCCCCGAAGGTTTCAGGCAGGCGACCTGCAGGGAATCGGCCCCGTTCCTGAAGCTGTTCCATGCAGCGTAGAGCATGCCGTCTGCACCGAGCGCCATTGCCGGCTCATCGTTAAAGCCTTGTTCACCTGAGATACACAACCGCGGAGGCATTACGGTCTCTGTCACCTGCACGTCGTCGATCCACATTTCGCCGGGCGGGGCGCCGAAAGAAGAGGGTCCTGCGATCTGAAGCTCATAAGACCCTGATTCCGACACCGTAAGTCCGGCCCTGTAGCGCCGCCACCTGCGCTGAACCCCTTTCCAGCTTCCCACAAGCATGCGCTTACCCGTCTTCTTGTTTAACAGCCACACTGCAAGTTTTGTCCTCCTTGTAGCCCGAGCCCACAGCGTAAGCTCGTAGCGGTTGCTTGCAGAAAGGCTTAACGTACAGCGTGCAATCCTTGCTCGATTCGGCACCTTGACCTCTCCCCAAAGGCAGGCGCTTCCACTGCGGGCCCCTTCGCTTACGATTCTCTGCGCAGGGTCAAGCCGCCAAGTGCTCATGCCCCGCTCGAAGCCGCCGTTTGAAAACAGTTTCCGCGTTGGTGCAGCTGCAAAAGCCAAGGCGCATGCTGTAACGCCGGTTAGAAAAGCGGTTTTGAACTGCGCGTTCATGGCTGAGGCCTCCTTCTTGCAGTTTGAAGGCCATTATGAATGCAGGCGGCCCGTTGCGTCCAGAACCTCCGGACCACCTTTTCCCCGGCTTGTATGCTGCGCTATCATAGCTGCCGCTATGGGTAAGTCGTCGCGCAGCACCCGAGCGGGCTCCCGGCAGGCCGGACCGCAGCTTGCCGCTTGGAAGCTTTGGCTCTTCCGCCTGGCCGCGGTTTTGGGCTCACCTGTTCTTTTCCTCCTCGCTGTAGAGATCCTGCTCCGTCTTTTCGGCTACGGCTTTCCTGTAGGGTATTTTGTCAGCGTTTCGGGCCGGAACTACGTCGTTACCAACGACAGGTTCCCCTATCGGTTCTTCCCGCCCTCTCTTGTGCGCTCACCGGTTCTCGATATCGTCGAAGTCCCTAAGCCGCAAAGTCAGTTGCGGATTTTTCTCTTGGGGGGCTCTGCGGCCCGCGGCACGCCTGACCCTGCTTTCAGCGTAGGGCGGTTTCTTGAAGTACTTCTTGAGGAGAGGTTCCCGGGTGCGGACTTCCGGGTGATCAACGCTGCAATGACAGCTATAAACTCGCATGTTGTGCGGGAAATCGCGTGGGACTGCGCTTCGCTGGAGCCGGATTATTTCGTTGTTTACTGCGGTAACAATGAGGTTGTAGGGCCCTACGGGCCGGGAACGGTTTTTCAGAGCGTGCCGGGCTCGGTTACAGCGATCCGGGTGGCCGTTTTGCTCCGAAAACTGAAACTCGGCCAGCTTCTCTCCGATTGTGCTTCGCTTCTCGGAGTGCGTTCCGGAACGGGAGGCACTTGGCGCGGGCTTGCGCTCTTTCAGAAAAACAAGGTGCCGCTTTGGGATCCGCGGCTTGCTTTGGTTTACCGCGCGTATCGCTCGAACCTGGAAGCTGTGTGCCGCGCGGCGCGTTCAGCCGGCGCGACGACCCTGCTCTGCACCGTGCCGGTCAACTTGAAAGATTGCAGTCCTTTTGCTTCGGTGCACAGAAAGGGGCTTTCACCCGAAAAGCTCAAAGCATGGAACGAAGCCTTCCAGAGGGGAAAAGAAGCTCTTGCCCGGGGAGATGCAAGAAGCGCGGTTGAGGCCTTCAGAAAAGCGCTGGCCCTTGAAGATGGATTCGCTGAGCTTCATTACCAGCTTGGGCGCGCTCTGCTCCGTGCGGGCGAGGAGGGCAAGGCAGGTGAGCATTTTCAAAAAGCGTGCGACTTGGACGCTCTAAGATTCCGCGCGGACAGCCGTCTCAACCGAATAGTTAAGGAAGTAGGTTCAAAGCTCCGCGGGGAAACGGTCCGGCTTGTGGATACCGAGGAGGCGTTCAGAAGAGTTCCTGAAACAAAGGCGGGAATCCCGGGCCATGAACTTTTTTATGAGCATGTTCACCTGAATGTGCGCGGCAGGTACCTTTTCGCGCGCGCTGTAGCCGAAGCGCTCGCCGGCCTTTTGCCGTCGAAATTTAAAAGCAGGGACCGCGGGAGGTGGCCTGATCTTCCGCGCTGCCGCAAGTTGCTTGGGTTGAGTGAAAGGCAGGAGCTGCGAATGCTTGAGACCATAATCGATATGGTTGAGAAGCCTCCTTTCACCGAACAAAGTATCTGGCGCCTTGAGCTTGAAAGGTTGAAGCAGCAGGCTTCCCGACTCAAGCTGCGTGCAGGCGGCATGGAGGCGCTTCAAGCTGACATCGGCCGATTTAAGGACCTCCTTAAACGCAACGGAAGAGATCTTCTTTTGCTGCAGAAGCTGTCTGAAACGCTCGGTGAGGCGGGCAGATATCAGGAAGCAATAGAGGAGCTTGAGAAGCTCCGCGCGCTTGTGCCCGGGATCGTGCGCTGGGAGCTTGCACTCGGCCGCCTGTTACGGGATTCCGGAAAGAAAGCCCGAGCAGAGGCG
>CAZGYL010000250.1:0-7218 GCA_964529985.1 uncultured Planctomycetia bacterium
ATTCCGCACCTCAAGATTTGGAGAAGGGGGGGATGCGCCCGCTAACGCGGGCATCGAGGGGCGACGGGGTGTCTACAAATTACGCACGGTCATATAGTCATTGGACGAGGCACTATAAGTCAGGAGCGGCGGGACTTTTTCTTCATGAGCGCCTTGCGGAGAGCCTTCTTGCGTTCCTTGGCCTCGCGGCGCCTCTTCTCGGAAGGCTTTTCGTAATACTTCCGTTTCTTGAACTCCTTCAGAATGCCTTCCTTTGAAATCGTGCGCTTGAAACGCTGGATAAGGCGGTCGGGACTTTCTCCGGGACGGGCAGTGATACGCACGGGCAAAATACACCCCCTTACAACAACAGGGTTCCAAGGTGCACAAACAAAAACACGGGGCCTCGGGGCCTCCGTTCGGCATTTCCGCCTGCCGCAAATCATTACGGTTCCTCCGAGTGTATCGGCTGAAGAGGCCGTCCGCAAGACCTTCAAGCTCCCACAGGCCCTGAAGGCGGGAAAATTCATGAAACGGATTCTCCCATCTGATCGAGTTGTCCCACCCGCCTTGCGTGCCTTCCGCCGTCAAACGGGGTATTCAACCAGACCTCGACGATTTGAAGTACAAGATCGAGAGGCAACAACCGCTGGCCTAAAGCCAACATATTGGCGTTGTTATGAGCACGTGCGAGGCGGGCGGACTCCAGGCTCCAGCATAAGGCGCACCTGACGCCCTTAAGCTTATTTGCAACCATGGCCTCACCGTTTCCGGAACCTCCGAGCACGATCCCCCGCTCGCATTGGCCCTTGGCCACCGCTTCGGCCGCCGGACGGATATACAACGGGTAATCGCACGAGGCCTCGGAATCCGTACCGAAGTCCACGCACGAGTGGCCGCGGGCGATCAAAAAGCTCTTGATCTCTTCCTTGTACCTATAGCCGGCGTGGTCGGAGGCAATTGCTATCTTCATGGCTAACGTTCTTCAAACCGATAGAATAGCACCGTACGGTACATTACGAAAGCTCAACCGGCAAGTCAGGGAGCACAGATGACAGAGAGGCCCGGCTCTGAGCCTCTTAGCATCGTGATCATGGGAGCCGGTGCGATGGGCAGCGCCCTGGGTGGCTTTATGGCCCGAGGCGGCCACCGCGTAGCTCTGGTGGGACGGCCCGCCCACATGAAGGCCGTAAGCCGCAACGGCCTGCGCATAACCGGCATTTGGGGGGACCATGTAGTGAAAAATCTGCTTACGGCGACTGATCCCGGAGAGCTTTCGATTGCAGAACCGGACGTTGTTTTCATTACCGTAAAGAGCTACGACACCGAGGAAGCGGTGCGCGCGGTCTTGCCCCGGGTGGGGCCTGCGACCCTTGTCTGCTCTTTCCAAAACGGACTCGGCAACGCCGAGACGATAGCCCGCTTCGTGGGTTGGGAAAGAACGGTCGGTGCGCGGGTGATATTCGGAGTCAGGCTCAAGAAACCCGGAGCAGTTGAAGTGACGGTCATCGCCGAACCGACCGCGCTCGGCGTCTTCAGCCCCAAAGCCCCCCTGGAACGCGTCCGGGATTTGGCTGAAGCCATGGACAAAGCCGGTCTGCCGACAGTCTTTACCGATAATATCACCGCGCTTCTCTGGTCGAAGGTCGCCTACAACGCGGCGCTCAATCCCCTCTCCGCCCTGTTGGACGTACCTTACGGAGTACTACTTGAAGCGGAAGAAAGCAGGGCGATTATGGAGCAGGTGGTGCGGGAATTGTACGCTGTGGCCCAAGCCTGCGGCGTCCACCTCGATCCGCCTTCGGCAGCGACTTACATAGAGAAGCTTTTTACAAAGCTCATTCCCTCTACTGCTGCACACTACGCAAGCATGCGCGAAGATTTCGCTGCCCGGCGCAGAACGGAAATCGATGCGCTCAACGGAGCGATCGTCCGTCTGGGCAAAGGTCACGGGATCGCCTGCCCCGCCAACGATCTTCTTACAAAACTTGTGAAATCCCGCGAAAAAACTTACGGCCGCTGAAGCCCGCTTTAAAAAGCAGCGCTTCAATCCCGCGGTTCAGAAGGAATACCGGACGGCCGCGTAGAGGTTCGTCACCTCGCCGAATTGACCGAAGAAGGTGTGTCTTTCGTCCCTTATGAACAGATTCGCCCCCACCTCGCCGCGCAGTGCGTCTGTAAACTTATACTGCACGTTGGGTCTCAGGTACGCATCCGCATCGGTGGGAGAAACGTAGGCGAAAAGGGAAAGCTTCAAGTCATCCTGAAGCAAGAGTTTTGTAAGCCGCACCGTAATCACATGCCGGTCTTCGTCGCGCGCCCGTATTCCGGCCGGCAAAGTCCTGAGATACTCGTCATGATTCAACATATACTCGACGTAGTATTGA
Source organism: uncultured Planctomycetia bacterium (assembly GCA_964529985.1). GTDB lineage: Bacteria > Planctomycetota > UBA8108 > UBA8890 > UBA8898 > CAZGYL01. The sequence continues at coordinate 2,367 of CAZGYL010000250.1, forward strand.
ATCGCACCGGTGAATTTCCTTGCAAGCTCATGCTCGTAGCCCACCAGAAACCTCAATTCACCGTTTTTGACGAAAGGATCTTCGCCTCCTTCATCCTCGCGGGAATCATACCAACCCACTTCCACGTTCCCTATCCCTCCCAGCAGCGGTCCCCGTGCGCTGCCTCCATAAACATGGAGTCTCGGGAATACAGCATTCCCCGTGGCGGGATCCGATCCGCCGGGGCTTTTCCAATACCCCCAGTAGCCGTAAAGGGCGAGTTCGTAGGAACCAACACTTCGATAGAGGCGCAGATGAAATTCCTGATCGCGGAACCACGTATCAGGTCTGTTGCGGTGTACCGGGAAGTCCTGCCCCGCGCGCCGGCCCAACGTATCGCTCCAGTAGGAAACCCGCCTGCCGTCAATGTAGACATCGGGATCAAACTGTGGCACATACACGAAATCCACGTTTGCAATCGAGGAGAAGAACGAAGCACGCAGGGCATCGGACGGCTCCTTAAGGTACTCTTCGTCACGCCCCAAGAAGAACGATTCCCAGTTCTTCGGGAAGAGATCGTTGATGAAGATCAAGTCCCCCGTGCCCCACGTGAGGATCTGGCGTCCCACCTTCAGGTCCAAATCGTTCAGCGGCTCGGGCAAAGACAGGGCAATGTTTCCCTCCCGCAACTCCCATTCGGTGTCATCGGTCACCCCGTCGTATATCGAGTCGCCCTTGAAAGTCGCACGGGCCCAATCCGTAAGATCTTTGGCCGCATAAAGCTGAAGCCGTATCTCAGCAAGCGAAGCGTCGCGGCGCAAATGCGGCGTCCGCTGTGTGAAAAGACCGCCGCGGACGTCCAGGAAGCCTTTGAAGTCAAAGGGGAGCTCATCGAGAATATCTCGAACGGTTTCCCCCCTTCATCCTCTGCGCCCCACTCGTCCTCCTCGGGCCATTCTTCCTCGGTCGGCCACTCGTCGGTGCTCTCGACGGCGGCTTCAGGTTCCTTTGTCTTTGAAGCAGCCTGTGTTTCCTCAGCAGCCGACACCGTCAAGGCCGAAAGGGCGAGCACGCCGGCGAGGGTCCAAATCCGGGAGCTTGTCCACCGGCCCGCGCATTCCTCCTTTACGCTACGCAGCCCCATGGGTGTTCCTCCTTCTCCCGATTCCATTTCCCTGTTACTTCAGCAGGCTTGCCGGCGGTTTCTTGCGCAAATAGCGCTCGGTGAAAAGACCCGGCGGTATGTCTATGTCGTATTTAATGTCTCGGAAGCGTATCATGGTTTTCCCTTGCTCCTGAAATCTTCCGCCACCGCTTTTGTTACGGTCGGATGCCCTTGGATCACCTTGACTTCGAGAGCCGCGATTCTCCGGTGCAACTTGCCCTGCTTGTCGTAGTAGTCGGCGCGCATCGGCATGAACGTTTTCTTGTCGATCCACATCGTGTAGTAGGAGAACTCGACGCTGTTCGGATCCTTGGGTGTGTTCTTAAGCACGTAGTACTTGTCCGTCACCTCAACAAGTTCGTGTTTGTCTTCGTTGATACCCCGCCCGGACACATCCTCGTAGTAATAATGAGATCCTGCAAAGCTTGTACGTTTATCGCTTGCGGCGATCCGCTTCACCAGATCGAGCGACGGAAGGTAAAGCCACCTGTCGTCATCCCGGTCGAGGTGCTTCCAGACCATAAAGACCATGCCGCGCACGTCCGAGGGACTCGTGAAGTACACATAGAACTTCTGTTCCCCTCCATCTTCCTCGTCCCGGCGGAAGATGTAGAACTGCCGCCTGCGCATTCGGCCCTGCGCGTCACGAATCAGCATCTGGACCCGCGCTTTCCCATCCTTGCCCTGATAATAGGCTGCGATGTTTGCCTTCTTGACGATTTCATCCACGCTGGGAGTTTTCTGCTCGCCGGCCTGAAGGCTCAGTGCGACCGCTACGGCCAGAACCGCCGCACCCGTCCGAAGTGAAATATCACTTAAGTGTCGTTGCATGGCCGTCACCTCCTTTCTCCAGCTTCGGTCTCTCCAACGTTTTCCCTAACCCCGCCTTCTTCCTCCGGCGGCACCTCCACACGGCAGGCCCGCCGCCGGGTCAAAACCGCGCACAGAAGCGCAGCGGCGATCACCACGATCAAACTGGTGTACGTGAGCTTCTCAAACGGCACTCCGGCATATTGGTGCAGATTAAGAGCTATGACCACAACCGATACAGCCGTAGCCCCTATGCACAGCACGCAGTTACAAGTAAGCACTTTTCGGCTCCGCTCCTTGAAGAGGGCCTTTTGGAGCAATCGAACCGCTGCAGGGAGCAGAAGCAAAGTCGCAACACCTGAAACTGCCATTATGCTGGCCAGAAACACCCCCACCGTCTTGTAAGGAACGAGCGGCGCGAGCAAGAGCGGAGTGAATCCTATCGCGATGACGATCACGTTACGAGTTATCGCCCTTGCAGGCTCATCGAACATCGGGCCCACAGCGGCCTCCCAGGTTCCGTACTTGGCCACGGCCATCCGCGTTCTTTCAAGAAAATGGATCGCAAAATCCACGGCTATTCCCAAGCTCAAGGCGGAAAGCACCGCGACCGGCATGTCGTAGTCCTTGCCGATAAGCCCGATCGCTCCGTAGATGACAAGGATGGTCACAGAGAGCGGCACCATGCTCAAGCCGCCCCAAAGCGGCGACTGGAAAAGGATGCTCATAAGCAGGAAGACCACCAGAAAACTTCCAAGGAAGCTCTGCAGCATGCCGGCCACCATTTTCGACTGCCACACTACGTTGATATAGGTGAGACCGGCCCAACTGTGTCTCAGATCCACACCGCAACCCTCTTTAGGCGGATTTTCCTTGAAGAACCGTTCCACCGCTTCAGCAACAGCGGTCATGTCCTTGTTGTCACCGCTTCGCAGCTGCACCCAGATATTCACCTTGCGGTAATCGGGCGTTACAAAGTGCCACAAGTCGTCGGGATCGTGGCTGTTTTGAACCTGCTGGAGGCACTCGGCCACACCCTCTGCGGTAGGCGGAATCTTGAGGTCTTCACGCTTACCGCTTTGGAGTTCCTGGTAAACCTTCTTGACCAGATCCGCCAGGGAATTACTTTTGCCCACAACTCCCGTGGCAACCAAAGCTTTCTGGAGCGATTCGATGTAGCGGAGAACCTCCGGTCTCTTGAAAACTTCGGTCCCGCGGAAAATAGGATCGAGCGCCTCGCTTACGATCTGCCAAGCGTCGGCGGCTTCACCCTCGGCTTCAAAGCTCTTCTCTCCAAAGGCGCTTTGAACCGCTTGAAGGAATTTCCGCCGCGTATCGACTTTCGAGGCGATTTCAGCTATGAGTTTCTTGGCTTGAAGCTGCACCGAGGAAAAGGCTTCCCTCAAGGCGGGATCCGCGTTTTTGCCGGCTTCGGCGCGCGCCTGATCGAGCTTCTCCGAAAGCTGCTTCGCTGTTTCAGCGACCTCCTCCTTGGTCCCTTCGGGAGCTTCCAGAACCAGATAAGCCTCGTAGGTGCCGCCGAAATGCGCGTTCAACACGCGATCGGCGACACGGATTTCGTGCCCCTCGGTGAACCACTTAACCGGATTGTCGTTTATTTGTATTTTTGTTATGCCATAGACGGCCACGGCGGCGACAAGCGCTGTTACCCCCAAAATCGGTTTGGCGCGGCTGTAGGTGAACTTACCCACGCGGGCCAGGAGCCTGCTGAGCGCGGTACCGCCTTCTTCCGTCCGCCCTTCCTTGCGCAGCCCGAAGCCCTCAAGCCGTCTTTCAGGAATAAACATGACGTAAGCCGGGATGAAAAGGATCGTCCACACCCACGCCACCATGATTCCGAATGCGACGAAAAGTCCGAAAACCTGAACAGGAGGGATCGGGGTAAGTGCAAGCGAGGCGAATCCCGCCGCCGAGGTAAGCGACGTGTAAAGCATAGGCATGAAAAGCGTGTCGATGACGGCCCTGCATGTTTTTCTCCGATCGCCGATGGAAGGGTATCGGTCGAAGAATTCCGAAAGGATATGAACAGAATCCACAACCGCGATGGGCATCAGGAAGATGGGGATCATGGAGCTCATTATGTGAACGGTATGCCCCGTTGAAATCAAAAGCCCCATGGCGCCTATAACCGAAACAATCGCGATTATCATCGGGCTTATAATGAGGACCAGCTTGCGGAAGAAAAGCAGCATAAGGAGGAAAATGAAGAGCATCGCGGTCGGAGCGGAAATGGCCATCTGCACGAACATCTCCACCCCGAACTGATCCTCAGCGATGGGCAGCCCGGTTATGAAGTAGCGTTCAGGGCCGCCGAGGTTCGCAATCTCAGCCCGCAGCACCTGGGCTACTTTGTACGCAAGGCTCTTTTCGCTTATTGGAATGTAAAGACAAAGCGCTTTACCGTCCTCGGAGACCAGCGTTCCATGGAAAAGGGGGTGTTCCATGGCCTCGCGGCGGATCTTGAGCGCCTCTTCCCGTGTCTCGGGTACCTTTTCCATAAGGTAGGAAAAGGTTATGCCTCCTTGAGGATTCTGACCGACGTTATCAACGGTCGAAGGAGCGAGGAGGTCTTCGGAGCGGACCCAAGGCCTTCCGTCCTCGCTCGTCCGGCTGCTAAGCGCAAGCGCCGTATCAGTGAGCTTCTTTATCTTCCGAAGAGAAGAAGGATTGAAAACCCCGTCGGGATCCTTTTCGTTGACGATCCCCAGGACTATGAAGTCATGGAGCGTGAATTCCTTTTTGGCCAACCGGTGGAAAACCCGGACCGCTTCATCGTACGAGAGCATATTCTCCGGATCCGTGTCCACCTTGATACCCACGAAGGGCACCAGAACGGCCATGGCCGCCGTCACGACGATCATAAGCGCCGTGACGAGC
>CAZGYL010000251.1:0-7182 GCA_964529985.1 uncultured Planctomycetia bacterium
GTCCACATCGCCGCGGATAAAGCCTGCAGCCTGAACGTACGTAAAGACAAAGCTCAGTTCCGCTTTTCCGTCCGTAAGCAAAATCGAAATCTCTCCCGGATCGTGAGGCGGAGCTATGACCGTCAGCGCTTCGGAAGACACAGCGGAAGGTGCAGCTTCGGTACCATCGAACCAAACTCGAACGCGCTGGAGGCCGCCGCCTCGAAAAGTAACGGGGAAACCTCCTCGAGCAGGCCCTTCAGTGGGCTCGAACGAATCCACCCAAAAAGACGGCCCGCCTTCATAGGTAAACCCGTCCTCAACAACGGTGCTGCCGTGTATTGTGGCTACCGTAACGTCCACAGCGCCCGTCCCGGGCGGAGTGACGACGGAAAGTGTACCCGAGTCGATCACCTCCACAGAAGGCGCAGGCCGAAGTCCGAAAAACACCTCGGTACCGGAGTTAAAGCCTCCTCCCTTTATCGTAACAACCTGTCCGCCCTCGGAAGGGCCTCCGTTCGGGCTTATATCTGTAAGCTGCGGAGGCGGCCCCTCGGGTCCTCTGAGTACAACAAGTGAAGTAGGCCGTGCAAGCACGCTTGAGTCCTCAAGCAACACGAAGGCCTCACCGGGGTCGGTGGCATCACCGTCGGAGTTACGATCCTCCAAAAGCAAAATCTGATCGGTTCCGTTATCAGTGACGTAGACTCTTCCGGCACCGTCCACCCAGAGATCCGTGGGCTCAGCCAGGAGAGGAGCCGACGGCCCCGATTCGTAAAACACGCTCCACTCCCTGGGCCCGATTGAACCATCGGAATCGCGGTCCACAAACAAAAGTATCCGCCCATTCCACCTGTCGGCGCCCAAAACGCCTCCGCCCCAGTGCACGAGGCAGGAGAAACGAGGCGCCGCCTCCCCGCCGCCGGAACTGTACCAGAGCAGAATCTCTTCAGCCCCCGTGATCGAGCCATCACCGTTTATGTCCGTAAACAAGTAGATCGTCCCGGTTGAAGCGTCTCCCACAAGAATGTCTCCTCCTGGAAGAAGACAGACGGCTTCGGGATCGTGCGGTGCCTCCGCAGTTCCGGCCAAAGCACCCTCGTAAAGCACGGACCACTCATCACCGGAGCATGCCATCCCGTCGCCGTCTATATCCTTCAGCACGACCATAAGAGCATTCACGCGTGAATCGTCAAGGACAATGAACCCTTCGTCGTAATACTCCATGGCAACGGGAGTGCGGAGCGGCGGGCCCGGACAGGGATCTCCGTGGAAAAATCCGACTTCCCCGGAGCCCATAAAAAGTCCGTCACCGTCTTTATCTTCGAACCACAGAACGGCATCCAAACTGCCGCCGTCAAGCAGGTACAAACGCCCCTCGACCAAGCACAGGTCGGCGGGTGTAGACAGGTCGGGGCCCTCGGCCTCATCCGTGTAAATCAATACCGCTTCTTCAAGTTCAAAGAGGCCCGAGTCGTTGCTGTCCGTAAAAAGATAAAGAGAATCACGGTAGGCATCGGCGATCACAATTGCAGGACCGTCGGCATGGGCCGAAACAACTGCGCACAGAGCGATAAAGATTCCCCGAAAAGGTCTTCCGTCCATAAGCCGTCTCCTTTCACAGTGAAGGCGGAACGTAACGACGTTACAAAAACCTTGCTGCAAAACTCACACGGTTTATACTGCATGCAAACTTCAAGCCATTTGCAGTAATCCGGCCCGGCGGCTTTACCGCAGCTTCACGTAGCGCTTTCGGCTTGTATCGTCCGGATCCGGACGTCCCGCCGGACATTGCGTTCCGTCTCCCGACCGCGTAGAGTTATGGTCCTGAAAAACTCCGGGGACTTGGAACATGGCAAAACGCGTCCGCCTTCACAAGTACTTGGCAAATGCCGGATACTGTTCGCGCCGCCGCGCCGAACTTCTCATTCAGGCCGGACTGGTCCAAGTGAACGGCAGGACGGTAAGCAATCTCGGCGCCACAATCGATCCCTCACGGGACGTGGTTACGATTCACGGCGAGGTGATCGTCCCTCCCGAACCCCTGACGATAATGCTCAACAAACCCGCAGGCTTTCTTTCAAGCACCCACGACACTCATGACCGTCTGACGGTTATGGATCTTCTGCCGCGGTGGGTCCGAAACAGAGGGGTTGTACCGGTGGGGCGCCTCGACCTCGATACCGAAGGACTGCTGCTGTTGACCAATGACGGGGATCTGCACCACTTGGTCACTCACCCGCGCTACGGCTGCCCGAAGGAATATTTCGTTCGCGTGGCCGGCCGAGTGACCCGCGCGAAAGCTTCACGCCTGGAGAAAGGCATCCGCTTGGAAGACGGCCCCGCATTACCCGCGCGGATTTTGGATCTGAAGCATAAGGAAGAGACGACCGAGGTCCGCCTGGAGCTCAGAGAAGGCAGGAAACGCGAGATAAAACGAATGTTCAAAGCCCTCGGCCACGAGGTACTTTACCTCAAGCGTACCAGAATCGGACCCATTGAGCTCGGAGACCTTCCCCGCGGCGCTTGGCGGGAACTTGTTCCGGAGGAAATAGCAACTTTGCGCACCGCTTGCAGCACCGCAGGCACACACCGGACCCGGGACGAGATTTAAGACTACTTTTTTGCTTTTCCCGTTCCGGCTACAAGCTCCTCCAACTTCTTCATTGTCTCCGGTTCGCCGTCCGCATAATAGCGGATATCGTTGTATATGCTGGAAACAGCCTGCGAGTCGCCCTTCGCCTTGGCAGCCAAGAGCTCTTTCTTGTCGGCCTCGAATCGTTTTCTTATAATCGCCACAAGCCGATTTCGTTCCTGCTGCATTGTGTTGCGTTGATCCGGGCTGATTCGATCACCGAAGGATTTCAAAAAATTATCAAGCGCGGCCACGCCCTGCCCGGGACGTTCCCCAATACTGCGACGCGCGTCGCTGAGCACCTTATTGAATTGATCCTGTATGTACTTTTTTTCCTCCTCGCTCAGTTCAGGAGGTTTGGGCGGAGCAAGTTCAGTTCCTGCGGAAGCGGATTTCCCAGGACCGAAAGCTTCGGCATCAACCGAAAGGGCTTTCTTCTCTTTCTGCTGCACCTTGGGCTGTTCCGCAGGCCCGGCGCTCGGCTGCGAAGGAGGGCGCTGCCAGAGGATCACGAATATCACAAGAACAATAAGCAGAACCCCGATGCTCGCTATCGAAAGCACAAACTGTGATTGGCTTACAGGCTTTGCCTTTTTCACCCGGCGCCGTCCGGGAAGCTCAGGACGCCCGGCGGCCCGGGAAGGCGGCGGCTTTTGCCGTGCCGGCTTTGCAGGCGCTCCTCCCGCAGCTGCTGCGGCCTGGGTATGTTTCTTGACCGCTCTGAGAATCTTCCGCGCCTGCTCGACGGTCAAAAGCCCGCGCTTGACAAAAAGCTCAGCTACGTTCTTGCCCTCTCTGAGGGCCTCGCGCAGGCATGCGTTCGCGTCTTCGACGCTCACCAGCTTATTGTGAACGGCGATTCTGCAGAAGAGGTGGCTTTCTTGTTTCGTCACAGCAGCAACTCCCCTCCCCACCGATCATACCCGCCGGCTTTACAGCGGACAAGACCGGGCCGTGTTCCAGGGCTCAGGCCGTATATGGTACCTAACTGCCGCACTGCTGCGCGCAATCAAGTTCGTCGTCGGTGGGGTCAGGCCCCAGATTCGGGAACGGATCAGGAGGAGGCGAACCTCCGGCGAAAAAATAGCCCAACAAGTAAATGGCATCCGAGAGATCCAAGCTTCCCGAATCGTTCGTATCAAGCGCATCCAAACAGACCACCGTCTTGCCGCCGAAAAGGTAGCCGAGGATCAGAATCGCATCGGCTATATCGTGGCTGTTATCGCAGTTTGCGTCGCCTCTCCGAAAAGTGTTTCCGGTAGCACCGCCCCCGCACTGGTAAGCCCGAGGCAGCGAAGCAATGCCGGCTGATGTCGTCAGATTGATCGTCAGCCAGCCGTCCGCCTCGCATGCGGGCATATGAAAGATAAGCTCTGTGGAGCTCACAAGCGTTATGGCGTCCTTCGGTATGATTTTAGCGCCCACCATCAGCACGAACTGGGGATCATCCGGCCCCGTGAAGTTGGCTCCGAAAAGGTGCACGTCTTCGTCTCCGTCTCCACCGGAAGGCTGAACCGAGTCCAATCTCGGCTGGCCGATATAGGTGAATCCGTCCTCCAGAACGGTCTGGACGCCTCCCTTGATCGCGATCACATCAACCGGACCCTCGTTGTTAGGGGGCGTTTTCCCCCTGATTTCCGTTTGGCTTATGAAGTTTTGATCTACAAGCGGTTTATTCCCGAAGAAGATGCTTGTGTCCGCCGAGAAATTCTGCCCCGTCAACACAACCGGCGTTCCGCCGGCGGGATCGCCCCAGCGTGGAGTAACGGCTGTTATGATCGCCGGGTTGACCTTGTACTCGAATGCGTCTTGAAGCGTATCAATACCGCAAGAGTTGCTGACAACCACATCCACGACACCGGCCGAATGCCGGGGAGCCTTTCCCGTTATCCGGGTTGAGCTCTCAACACGCTTATCAACAAGAGTCTGACCGCCGATCACGACCTCGGTATCGGGACTGAAACCCGATCCTATGATCACAACCTCCGTTTCCTGTTCGGTATTACCCGTCTGCGGTGTGATGGAAGTTATTTGAGGCGGAACATTGATAATCACCGCACCGTCGACCAAAGAAGGCACGCGGCTTTCGGTTATCTTATCCCCACCCGAAGGAACCACCGTAAACACGGGCTTTATGGGAGGATCCCCCAGATCCGACCGCAGGTCTATTACATACCTGTCGCCGCAGGTGCCGCCCGGAGGCACGTCAAACGTCGCGACGAACGCCTCCTGATCCGTACCTGCAGGCAAAGTTCTCTCGTTGTAAGGCTCTTCAAAGTCAACAATGACGGCCGCACCGAAGTAATCACCGCCTTCAATGGCTTCGAACCACTCGGCGTTAACTCCTCCGGGCCCCAGCGCGTCCCCGAGCGCGATCCCTTTAAAATCCAACGTCGTGTCGTACCTTGCAGCAAAGGATATCGCCCATACGGGCTCATCGTTGTCAATGGTGATCGGGACCTCAAGACCGCTGCGTCCCGGAGCGGCGGTCACCTCCGCGATCTTTATGGCGTTGGCACCAAGAACCGCACAGCCCACGCCCAACCACAGCGCCGCAAGTATCACACCTCGCCGAACCGACGTCCTTTTCACGGATGCTCCTCCGTCAAACATGGTGCCTAACCTCGCTTCTCGTACATGAACTTCCATGGGTGTTTTTCTCCAGTAGAAGCCCGAGCTCTCACGGTCGCTCCCCCCACCACCGGTACGGTCTCACCGAACGCCTTCCTTTCAATCGTAAGGGTTGAGCCTGCGCAGCTCAACCTCCCCCACCCGGCGCCACGGGCATGCACCAGGCCCGGGAAGCGTCGCCCAGACGCAGCCGAACCTTTCTCCGCTTGACCTTTCCTCCTTCGACTCTCACCGCCTCAACCACCAAGAACCGCCCCGGCTCGAGGCTCCGTACCAGCGAAAGGAATCGGTCGCGGTAACGGCAAGGCTTCCCTGCTGCCGCGGTAATGAGATCGCCTTCACGCAGGCCCGCTTCCCAGCATGCCCCGCCGATAAGTACTTTCGTAAGGAGAAGTCCTTCTTTGAAATCCTTCCCGTAGCGCGCGGTCTTCGAGCGTCTATGCTCCCATAGCTCCTCAACCGCCGCGCCGATATCGCCAGCAGGGCGAGCCTTCTTAGGGTCGGCGAGGAAAGAGTCGAGCGACTCCAAGGGAATTACAAACGCAATTCCCCACATGGAATCATTGTGCGCGAGCATCCCGGACTGCAGGCCGAAAACCTCACCGCGTTCATTCAGCCAAGGCCCGCCGGACATGCCGCGAGGCACCATACCGCTTACATAGCGCACCGGGACATAGGTCTTAAGGTTCGGGAGGTATTCGAAATGCGTTTCGGCGGAGGCGACCGAGCCTCGGAGAATCAACCCGTGCCGGTACACGGCGCAGCCCGCAACAAAAACCCTCCAGCAAACCTCCGGAAACCGCTTCGCCCGTTTGAGAAAGGTGAAGCGCTCTTTCCCTGTGAGATTCACGCGGAGAACCGCCGCATCGTGCGCCGTATCCATACCCAGAAGCAAAGCGCTTCTTCTGGCGCCTCCTCGAAGAAGTACCTCGACCTTCTTTACCCCCAACAGGGCATGGGCGCAGGTAAGGCAAGTACCTTTGCAGTCGACGAAAAAGCCGGAGGCCGCCAAGTGTCCGTCGGCGATAATTTCGCAGCAAGCTTCAAGTACACTCTCCCAGACGGCGTCAGGCGGCGCCGGACAGGCCCCGGTTTCAAGCAAAAAAGTCAAAGAAAGCAAAAGAAAGGCATTTCTCACGAGCTGTCCCCCGCACCCTCAAGGACGCGCACCGTGGTAAAGTTCTCAGGGACAATTTCCCTGCGGATACTCGCAGGAAAGCAGATCATCCGGTGTCGGATCGGGCCCGCAGGTTTCCGGCCCCGGGTCGGGTATGCTTCCGCCTCCGAAAAGGTAAACAAGGATTGCTACAGCATCTGAGATATCCAATCCGCCGTCGTCGTTCGTGTCGGCCGAGTCCTCGCACAAAGCCGAAGGCCCTCCCCCGAACAAATACTGAAGGAGGAAAACGGCGTCGGCCACATCCACAGAGCCATCGCCGTTTGCATCCCCCCGCTTGAATTCCGGAGGCGGTCCTGTGATTTCCACCTCACAGGTGATTCCGGAGCTGCGGTAGCCCTCAAGCTCAGCAACTAATTCAAACGTGTAGCGCCCGGGAGTAAGCCCGCCGGTCAACGCCGCCGAATCGTCTCCGTAGATGATCCCGGGTACATCGTTCCCGTTCCGCTGTATCTTCAGAACGTCGTAATACGCCTCCATGTTATGCCAGGTGAAAACCACCGTACCGCCCTGTTCCTCACAGCCGAAATCGGACGGCCAAACAGGCTCCAAATCAACCAAAACATCGATCGGATCGCAGGGAGGATCGTTCGGCCCCATATACATTCTGATCTCGTACCTGTGTTCGCCGAGCGTAAGATCCGTAAGGGTCAGCGAGCGTGCCAGTACATCGGTTGTTTGAAGGATCTTCATGCCGCTTTCCCATACCTCAACCCGCGAAAAACGGCCCTCCCACTGGAAGACCACCTCCCGCAGGAAG
>CAZGYL010000252.1:0-7170 GCA_964529985.1 uncultured Planctomycetia bacterium
TGCCCCATGTCTTCGAAATACTGAACAGCCGCATCCATTCCGAATTTCTCAAACGCCTCGATATCGGTTATGCCGCCGAGGTGTTTTTCCAGGTGGTAGGGTTGCCACTGGTGCACCGTGACGGGGAGCCGGTCGGGCTTTCCGCCTTCAAGGGCGATAAGCATTCCCTCTTTCGAAGTCATCCCAAGCCTCCACCTGCAGAATACACCGAACACAACCCGTTCGAAAGGCCGGAGGCGCGGCAGCATGCTCAAAGCTGACTGGGGTCGAGGGGCGGGAGCGAAGAGGCCGAAAACGCCTCTTTTTATATACCGGAGCCGTGTTCGTGGAGAATTTCTTCAGCAGGCGTCTGGAGCACTCGGCTTCCGGGCGGGACGCTCTTTGTCAGCCACACATTACCGCCTATAACCGAGCCCTTGCCGATGGTTATCCGGCCCAGAATCGTAGCTCCTGCGTAAATGATCACGTCGTCTTCAACTATCGGGTGCCGCGGTATTCCTTTTATGGGATTTCCGTCGGCATCAAGAGGGAAGCTTTTCGCCCCCAGGGTGACTCCCTGATAAAGGCGCACGTTGTTGCCGACGATTGCGGTCTCACCGATTACGATCCCCGTGCCGTGATCCATAAAAAAGCGCTCTCCGATCTTGGCCCCCGGGTGAATGTCTATGCCGGTCTCGGAGTGAGCCATCTCGCAGATAATCCGGGGAATGATAGGTACATTCCGTTCATAGAGCTCGTGGGCCAGGCGGTACTTGGTAAGAGCCCGAATGCTCGGGTAACAAAAGATGATCTCGCCGCGGTTCTTGCTCGCCGGATCCCCTGTGTACGCGGCTTCCACATCAAGGGCGAGCAAACGGCGGATCCGCGGGAGAGCTTGGAGGAGTTCCACTGTCACGCGGTCGGCCTGCTTCTCGCACTGGGCGCAAGCTTCCGGACCGCATTGGGTGCAAGTGAAGCACAAGCCGCGCTTTATCTGTTCGCGGGCGATTTTCGCCGCGCGGTCAAGCAAGGCGCCGGTATGGAAGTACAGGGTCGCCGGGTTGAGATCCACCGGATCGAAATGTCCCGGGAAAAGGACGGCCTCAAGAAGCCGCACCATTTCCGCCAGCTCCGCTACTGACGGCAGGGGGACACCGCTGTGCTCGTAGTGGACCACCGATTTGTAGGATTCCGGGTAGCACAGCTCTTCAACGACGTTGTCGATGGCACGTTCCGGCATCACTTTCCTCCATCTGGGATCCGAATCGGAGGCTCCGGACGTGCAGGTTCGCCGTCGTGCCACCGGGGAGGTCGGCCGCCGCAAGTGCGCGGCGGGGGGCCTTTGTGCAGGCGGACTCTGCTACGGCACCTGCTCGACCGCCCGGACCTCCGGAACTTCGCGCTTCAGAAAGGCTTCGACCCCTTGCTTGAGCGTGACCGTAGCCATTGGACACCCTCCGCAGGCGCCGGTCAGTCGAACCTTCACGACGTTGTCTTCGCTGAGCTCGACGAACTCCACATCGCCGCCGTGCGATTGCAAGTATCCGCGGGCTTCTTCCAGAGCTCGCTTGACTCTTTCTTCGATATCCATAGTACGGTCCTCCGGCAGGCAATAGTTTGTTTTTGTTCCACTAAGCGTACGGCTTCAAAAAGCGGTCGACAACCCCGCTCAGATCCTGACCTTCCGCTTGCCGGAGGCCCTGCGCTCTTTGCGCGAAGCGGCTTTGGCCATATCAGCGAGCGTGGTGGTGCGTAGCTTGGTTAAAAGCGCGTCCGTCATTTCAGCCCAGAGGTCCCGCGCGGCGCATGCCTGCGCGCGGTCGCAGATCTCGGGATCCTCAATGCAATCCACCAGAATGGGCGGGCCGTCGAGCGCCACGGTGATCTCCTCCAGGGAGATCTTCTCGGGCGGCCGCGCCAGTTTGTAACCTCCTTTGGCGCCTCGGACGCTCCGCACGAGGCCGGCGGCCTTAAGCGAGGCAAGCAGGCTCTCGAGGTATTTTTTCGATATCCCCTGCCGCTCGGAGATCGCCTTTACGAGCACCGGCTCGGAGTTGCGGTGGTTCGCAAGGTCGATCATGGCTCGAACGCCGTACCGGACCTTCGTTGAAAGCTTCATACCGTCCTCCTTAAAGTTCTCCGCGTCGTGCGGAAGGGGCGGCGCCCGCCGGAAGAAACCCTGCGGTTTCTCTCCTGCCGGCCGCACCCCAGCCTTCCCTTCTTCCGTTCCGTAACCTTTCCCTTGCACCCCGCCGGTTCCTGCCTGTGCGGCCCTCCGAGCCGACAGCGCCGCTGAGGCGGCGAAACCGCCGGGAATCGTACTCCTTTGCAAGTCTTTCCGTAAAGGAACGAAACTCTATAGTCACACAAGATATAGTCTACTAGAACCCACTAATCCGGTCAAGTTACTGCCACCCAAAAAGAGACAAAAATCACGGTTCCCGGCCGCTTTTTCAGGCCGCCGTCCAGTCGTCGCCCGGATCCACGCTTCTGCAAAAAGCGGCGAGCAGCCGGGCGGTGTTTTCGGCATCCTCAAGGGAAATCAGTTCAGCGGGTGTATGCATGTATCTGTTGGGGATCGATATCAAGCCGGTGGCCACACCCGCTCTTGTAAGCTGTATCACGTTTGCATCGGTTCCGGTGGCTCGATTGATGGCTTCTACCTGGAAGGGAATGCCCTCTTGCTTGGCTGCGGCGACCAGCCGTTCGAACACTTTAGGATTTATGTTGGGGCCTCGTGCGATCACGGGACCTGCCCCGATCTTTATCTCGCCGTGTTCTTTTTTCTCGATTCCCGGGTGGTCGGTCGCGAAGGTGACATCAACCGCGATTCCCACAGCAGGATCAATGCCGTACGCAGCGGTCCTCGCTCCTCTCATTCCGATTTCCTCCTGAACCGTGGAGACCGCGAAAACCGCCGCCTTGGGTTTCTTGCCTTGCCGGAGCAACCTCAGAGCTTGGCCCACCGTGAAGACTCCGATCTTGTCGTCGAAGCCGCGCGCCACAGCCAGTCCGCCGTTAAGTTCCTGGAACTCTTCGTTGTAAGTCACCGGATCTCCTATCTGAACGAGTTCGAGCGCGCGCTTCTTGTCGCCCGCACCGATGTCGATCCATAGTTTTTTTATTTCGGCCGGCGACTTGCGTTCCTCTTCGGTCATCAGGTGGATCGGCTTCTTGCCGATCACGCCCGGCACCGGTCCCTTGGCCGTGTGGATGGTCACACGCCTGCCGGGAACTATCGATTGGTCATGTCCGCCCAAAGGAAGGAAGTACAAATAGCCGTCGTCATCAACGTAATGGATTTGGAAGCCGAGCTCATCACAGTGACCGGCAAGCATAATGCGCGGCGCGCCGCTTGGATTCAGAACCGCTATTACGTTGCCGTGCGCATCGCTGCGCACTTCGTCAGCCGCTTTTTCCATGTAGCGGCGGTATACGGCTTGCGCCGGCTGTTCATACCCGGTGGGACTTACTGCATTAACGATGTCGGTCAGAAACTGCTTCGTGTCTTTCTCCACGGCTGCACTCCTTTTCTCGAGTTTGAGCTTACCCCCGCCGGTCTGCACCTGTGAATACGCCGCAGGGGTCGGTCAAACAACCAGGCGGAACAGGGTACCTTAGCGGCAGAGCGCCGGATTGACAAGGGCCCGCTCAAGGGATGCCGTGTTCGCGTTTGTAGGCAAGCCAATTGCGTTTCAGTTCCACAAAGTCTTCGAAACTCCTGCGCCTGAGGAAAGGATTGTTTTCTTTTTCACGTCCCACCGTGGAGGAGGGGCTCAACCCGACGTCATGCCCCGGAAAAATGCGCGTCTCGGGCGGCAAGGTGAGGATCTTCTTGTGCAGACTCTCGTATTGAGCACGCGCGCCTTCACCGTAGTCCGTGCCGCCCACTTTTCCCACAAAAAGCGTATCCCCGGTCACAAGTACGTCACCTGCGAGAATGCAGATCGAGTCCGGAGTGTGCCCCGGAGTGTGCAGTATTTTCAGCTCCAGCTCACCCAGCCGAAGAACGGATCCGTCACGCAATGGCACATCTCCACGGCCGAAGGCTGCAAGCTCGGCACCTGTGGCTCGAAGCACAGGCTCATTGGCTCCGGTGTGATCATAATGACTGTGAGTGTTGATAACGTATTTGAGTTTCAGACCTGCGCGCTTAACGTGCTCCAGGAGTTTTTCCGCATCATAGCCGGGATCGATCAAAGCGCCTTCTTTTGAAGCTTCATCCCCGATCAAATAGCTGAAAGTCCGGTCACCGCTTGTGGGAATCTGCTCAAAGATCATCTCTCGACATCCTTTTTCAAAGGGCGCTTTCTCGGATAAAAGTTACCGGCATGCAGCCGGCGGCGCAACGGAGAAGGCACAGGGCGCTGCGTTGACACTCCGGGAGCTGTGTGGTCTTATTGCCAGGAGCCATGAAGGAGGATGACGCTCAGCGCGAGGGATGGTACCGCAGAGCCTTCGGAGAGTTATACCTTCTGGTATATTCTCACCGCAATGAGGATTTGGCTCAGCGGGAAATAGACTTTTTGCTTCAAAAGCTCAACCTTCCGACCGGTTCGTGGGTGCTTGATCTATGCTGCGGGTCGGGGCGGCACCTGCGTTTTCTCAGGAAAGCGGGGCTTTGCGCCGTAGGCCTTGATCTGTCCTCGGCCTTGCTCAGTGAGGCTGCTTCCAAACGCGGGCTCAGAGGGGCGCTTGTCCGCGGCGACATGCGGCACTTGCCTTTCGAGCGCACCTTCAAGTGCGTTTTGAACTTGTTTTCAAGCTTCGGCTACTTTGCAAGCGACCGGGAAAACGAAAGGGCTCTCCGCGAGATGGTCCGGGTCCTGGAGCCCGGCGGTTGGCTTGTGGTTGATCACATAAACAGGCCTTACCTCGAACGGACGCTCGTTCCGCGTTCCGAGGAAGAGTTTCCCGAGGGCCGGCTGGTCCAGGAACGGCGGATAAGCGGAAAGCGGGTGGAAAAGGAGATAACATGGATTCGTAAGGGCGAAGAGCCGCTTCATGTACACGAGAGCGTGCGGGTGTACACCCGCACGGAGCTGGAGGAACTTTTGCAGCGTTTCGGCTTGGAGGTGAAGTGGTGGTGGGGCGGTTTTGAGGCTCAACCTCTGGCGGCCCATTCCCCCCGCATGATAGCAGTCGCCAGGAAGCCATGCGCATCTCAGTGACACCGGTAGCTTTTTCGGCGCACCCTGCATTCGGGCCGGATCACGTGTTTTCGCGCCTTGAAGCAGGCTGTGCGGGCGGCCTTCCGGTGTTTGCACCTGGGGACCGCTTGCCGGCTGCGGATTGCTACGTGGTCGGCGGCCAGCAGCCCATGCTTCTTGGAGGGCCGATTTTCACCTTGCTGAAGGCGGCGACGGTTGTAGCGCTCGCGGAGGATCTTACCGAGAGGTGGAGCTCTCCTGTAAAGCCGCTCTTTTGGATCGCTTCGGAGGACCATGACGTCCTTGAGGTAAACCGCCTCAAAGTCGGTGGCAAGAAACTGGTCTGCCCTTACAGTGGTTCTTTGCGTAGAGGCGAGGTGCCGCCGGTCGGTGCAATCTCCCTTTGTGAGCACAAAGAGCGGATTCTCCGCTTCCTTCAGGAGAACCTGCCTGAGGGCAGGTGGCGGGAGTGGGTTCTTGAGCGGATTGAGGCTTTGGATTTCTCAAACTATGCAACCCAATTTGAAGGGCTGCTCCGCTTGCTTTGCGGCCCGCTGGGGCTGTTGACGATACGGCCTGAGGCGATTCGGGAGCGGCAGGCGCCTATTTTGGCTCGGGTCCTGCGGCGGTGGCGTGCGGTTGTGTCGGCGTTTGAGCGGGGAAGCGAAAGACTGAGGGCTGTGGGATTTGAGCCTCCGCTCGCTCGAGTCACACTCTTTGAACTTGTCAAAGGGCGGCGCCGGGCTGTTGAAGTTGAGAACGGAACGGTCTTGTTTGCCGGTAGACGCCTGCAGCTTGCTGATGCTGCTTCAGCGTTGGAGGAAGAACCTCACAGGTTCTCTCCGGGGGCGGCGCTCAGGCCTATCATACAGGACGGCGTGCTCAATGTTGCTGCGACCGTTGCAGGCCCCACCGAGTTGCTTTACCTCTGGCAGATACGAGATATGTATGAAGTCCTTGAGGTGAAGCCATCTCTTCCTGCTCCGCGTATTTCTGCCACTTTGCTTGAAAGCGCGGCCGTGAAAAAACTCAGGCAACTTTCAATACCCCTTCAGGAGGCTTTTTGCGTGCCTGAACGGCTGCGGGTATGGGAAAGCCGGGAGCGGGAGGCCGAAGGCCCCGAGTTGAGGGAAATCGCCTCCAGGGCGCAGGAGCTTGTTGAGGCGGTGAAAAGAGTGGAGACGCCCGCCAACCGGAAGTACGTCGCAAGGGCGCTTCGTACCATAGGATCAACCGTGGAGAAACTTATTGACAAGTTGCGCAGGGACGAACGTGAAGCGCGGGATCTGGCGGGTGGGAGACTGCGTGCTTTATGTGAAGTCCTGTTACCCGGAGGCAAGGCTCAGGAACGGTCTGCAAGCGCAATCGAGTTCTTGACGCGCTGGGGTCCCGACCTTGTACGGGTTTTGTGCGAAGACCTCGATCCCTGGGCCCGTTACCACCAGCTTGCAGTGATTCAAAGCGACGAGGAGGCGTTGCAATGAGCGAGGAGAGCCGAGCGGATGTACTTGCTGTAGGGGCTCACCCCGACGACGTCGAGCTTCGTGCAGGAGGAACGCTTCACAAGCTTGCTGAGAAGGGCTACCGCGTGGTTATCTGCGATCTTACACGGGGAGAGGCGGCCACGCGCGGCACGCCCGAGCAAAGGCTCGAAGAGGCTTCCAAAGCCGCTGCCGTTCTCGGCGCTTCAGAACGGATAAACCTCGGTCTTCCTGATGGTCGGCTTACGGACTTGCTTGAGTATCGCGACCGCATAATCGAAGTTATCAGGCGCTTTCGTCCGACTCTTGTTCTTTGTTCCTACCCCGAGGATCTTCACCCGGATCACGCGGCCGCAGGCAGGCTTCTCAAGGCGTGCTTGTATCCTGCAGGGATCGGAAAATATCCTGTGGAAGGGGTACCCTGGCGCCCGCGTGCATTGCTTTTTTACATGGCTCATTCCTTTTTCAAGCCCGACTTCATTGTAGATACGACCGGTCACTTCGAGGCAAAAAGACGGGCTGTTGAGTGCTACCGTTCGCAACTCTACAATCCCCAGAGT